>JBFIJS010000024.1:0-14910 GCA_041600595.1 Saprospiraceae bacterium
CCTGCTGGAAAACCTGGACGTACCGGCGGTGAAATATATCCGTGAAAAAGAAGAAAACGCCGGAGAGAACACGGGCATAGCTGTTGAAAAAAACACAGGTGCCCGCGGGGGCGGAGAAGGAGCCCTGACAGAGCGGAGAGACTATCTATTCGTGCTGGCGTGCACGGGTGAATACGGACAGATGCATGGTGGTACAGTACCTTCGGTTTTGGGGACTTTGGTGTCTGCGTTGAACGCTATGAACGGATTGCTGGAGCGAGACATTGATGTTCGATTCACCATGCACCCCAACAATGATCAGGTTGTATTTACCAATCCTGCTACCGATCCGTACACGAATGCCAATCAGGGGGGAGCTCTCCTGGGGCAAAACCAAACGATCATCGACAATATCATCGGAGTTCCCAATTATGATGTCGGCCACGTTTACACCGGACCTTGTACCGATGTAGGAGGGGTTGTAAGTGGAACAGTTTGCGCAACCGGGAAGGCAAGGGGAGTAACCTGCAACTTCGGAAGCAATGTGATTGCCACCACCCTGAGCATTGCTGCTCACGAGATCATGCATCAGTTCAGCGGCGGTCACACCTTTAATTACTGTCCAGGATCGGAAGGGCAGTTTTCATCTTCTTCAGCCTGGGAACCTGGCAGTGGCTCCACAATACTCTCTTATCAGGGAGCGTGTGGCTCCGGAAACAATGTGCCCGGTCCGGCAACCTTGCAATACCATGCCGGCAACATTGATGAAGTATGGACCTACACCCACTTTCAGGGAGGTAATGTCTGTGTAAATGTGAACCAAACCAGTAATCACTCTCCGGTTGTTACCGACAATTATCTGGATGGTTTTTACATCCCGATCAGCACTCCTTTTGAGTTGGAGGTAAATGCAACAGATGCGGATGGTGACCCACTTACTTATTCCTGGGAACAGATGAACCGGTCTCCCAGCTCTCCGGTGGGTTCTCCGGCCGGCGACGCTCCCTCGTTCCGGGTTTTTGATCACAATGCTTCGCCCAAGCGGATCTTCCCCAGACTGTCAAGTATTTTGACGAATACATCTGACAATTTCGAAATATTACCGACCTACAGTAAAAATCTGAGATTTCGCTGTGTGGTCCGCGATAATAACCTGACAGAAGGTGCCGGTGGTGTTACCTGGCAGGATGTCAGCTTTAAATCCACCGATACGGCCGGGCCATTTTTGGTCACCAGTCCCAATTTAGGTGGTATCAAATGGACCGCCGGAGAAGAAGTGGAAATTACATGGGATGTAGCCAATACCGATAATGACCTGGTTAAATGTAAGGCAGTAAATATTTGGTTATCTAAAAACGGTGGCCAAACCTTTGATTATCTTCTGGTAGCATCTACACCCAACGACGGAAGTGAAGTTGTAACCGTCCCGGAATACATTGGCACCGCCATCAGAATGCGAATTGAAGCTGCCGACAATATTTTCTTCGATATTTCCAATAATAATTTTGAGATACAACCGGCCACCGAGCCCGGTTTTGCCACTGTTATCAGTCCTCAATATCAGTTGTCCTGTGTTCCCGGAAACAACCTGGTCGAAATGGAAATTCAGCCGATCGCAGGTTTTGACCAACCGGTACAATTCGATGTTGTGGAAGGGCTTCCGCCCAATGCAGTTGTCAATTTCAGTAGCAATCCTGTGATGCCGGGCGAATCGACCACGATTGATTTCGACATGAACAGTGTTTCTGATATTGGTCTTTTTGAAATAAAGTTGCGGGGAATCGCCGGATCGGATACTACCTACAAATCTGTTTTCCTGGATGTTGTCTTCAATGACTTCTCGGCTATGGTTTTGGATGGCCCGACCAATGGAGGTTCCGACTATGATCTCCTGCCTTCATTTACTTGGTCTGATTTGCCAAATGCGGATAGTTATGATTTTCAATTGTCAACTACTCCCGGATTTGAGCCGGATAACCTCATTGCTGAAGAATTTGACCTGACCGAAACTGCGTTGGTGTTGGGACTGGCGCTGGAGGAAAATACGATTTACTACTGGCGAATCCGGCCTTCAAATGGTTGTGGAAAGGGAGATTACTCTTTGAAAAATACTTTCCAAACGTTCAATTCGGTGTGTAATCTTAAGGCCAGTAATGATGTGCCTAAACCCATTTCTGCCATTGGTTTGCCGGTTGTGAAGTCGGAACTGACCGTGCTGGAGAGCGGGTTGATACAGGACGTAAATATCAAAGACCTGAAAGGTTCGCACGATGCCCTGGCCGATCTCAGAGTGTCGCTGATCAGCCCTCAGGGAACTACCATCAAGTTGTTTGAAGGTATTTGTGGAAACGTTTCTACGTTCAACCTGGACTTAAATGACGAATCACCATTTGATATTGATTGTCCTCCACTCAATGGTCTGGCTTACCGTCCACAGGAGCCGCTTGCCAATTTTATTGGTGAAAATACCCTTGGCAACTGGACTTTAGAGGTTGCGGTTATCAATACTATAGGGGCCGGTGGATCTTTGCAGGGCTGGAATATTGAATTTTGCGCCAGCGTTTCTCCTGAACATCCTTATTTGCTTGAAAATGACACCATTTATGTCAAGCCAAATGAAACCCGGATTATTCACAATTATGAATTGTTTGCTGCCGATCCGGACGATCCTGCGGCTAACTTGCGGGTCAATATCATCGATGAAACCAAATACGGTGTGATCTCCAGAGGTGGTGTTGTTTTGGGTGTGGGTGATTCATTCGGATTTACCGACATCAATGATGGCATCGTTACCTATACGAACACCGATCCTGATGCGGACTATGACTTTTTCACTTTTACCATAACTGACGGCCGGGGTGGCCTTTTAGGAACGCCTAAGTTCAACATCGTGATTGATGAAGACGCCATAACGGATGTAGAGGAAGTACAACCCACAGGTAAAATTGCCCTGTACCCAAATCCGGTAGCAGACCAGCTGAACGTGCATTTTAAAACGCCTTTGACTTCAGATGCGATGGTTGTTATCACCAGCCTGCAGGGCAGGTTGCTGGCACAGCGGGCTGTCAGTCAGCAAACGGAGCTATTACAATTGGATATGCAAAGTTTTGCTGACGGTATCTATTTTATGTCTGTTCGTACGGATCATGGATTGGTAACGGAAAGGTTTGTCGTTCAACATTAAGCTTTCAGACAACTTCCCCGACTGATAAAAAAATCCCGAATGGTGCTGCTGGCATGATTCGGGATTTTTTTTGGAATTGATCCTTTCAAATCAACAGGCCGCCATGCCGCTCATTGAAACCTGCGATGCCCTGCAATCCTCCGGTGTGAAACATAACGATCGTTGACCTTTTGGGAAAGAAACCCCGGCCGGCCAGATCGAAAAGGGCGAACGCAAGTTTTCCGGTATAGACCGGATCAAGTGAAATGTTGAAATCTATTTTAAATTGATTGATAAACTGAATCAGTTCGGGTTGGAATTTGGCGTAGCCACCAAAATGATAATCTTCGGCGGTTTGCCAGTTTTGCCAGGAGTTTGATGTACAATTTTGTAAAAAAGCGTTGACTTCTTTGCCGATGAAACCACCTTTCAATACCGGAACACCCAAGGCTTTTCTCTCGCCCTGCAATCCTGTAACGAGACCAGCCAAAGTGGCCCCTGTTCCACAGGCTGTAGCCACAAAATCGGGAGGGACAGGCAGTTGTTTTTTCAATTCGGCTACCGATTCAGCTACGCCTTTCAGGGCCAGGCAATTGGAACCACCCTCGGGTATAACATAATGGATATCGGGATCGATACCCTGAGCCTGGAGGAAATTCTCCTCTGTTTTATTGCGGAATGCCGACCGGCTGACAAAAACGAGCTCCATCCCGCAGTTTTCGGCATATTGTAAAGTTGGGTTAAGGGGAAGCACTTTTTCTCCTCTCACAATGCCAGTTGTGGCAAAACGGTACAATTTACCGGCGGCGGCGGTTGCTGCAAGGTGGTTACTGTAGGCCCCGCCAAAAGTCAGTAGTTTGGAAAATCCGGCTTTCCGGGCTTCCTGCAGGTTGTACTTCAATTTTCGCCACTTGTTGCCGGAGATATCGGGATGGATCAAGTCTTCCCTTTTGATCAGCAAACGGTTTTGGTTGCGTACAAAAACTTCCGGGTAGATTTCGTGGAGCGGGGAAGGAAGGCTTGGCATTGCAGGTGGTGTGTCCAAATCATTGATTGGTTTGAGTGAGTGAAGGAGCAGCCCAATCCGGATGGTAGTGTGAGCCTGCGTGATCGTATAGTTGTCATTTTTAAAAAAACGACAGCAATTATCAATCAACGTGACAAGAAACGACCTCTGTAAGCATGCTGGTTATTAGCATTCAGAATACCGGTTATGCCAAAATACCCTTTTCAATATCTCTGGTCACTTCCGCTTTTTTCAAGGCCTTTTTCAACCTTTCCGAAGAAGACAGTAACTCGAAGAGTTTTTTGTTGAAAAACTGAACCCACCCGGGCAGATCTTTTTCCCGGTAAACATCGCAGAAAAGGACGACCCGTCGTTGGGTACTTTTGTTCCAGACTTCGTGCATGTACGTATCATCGAACAAAACGTCCTCTCCTTCTTTCCAGGCGTATTTTTGGCCGCCAACGGTAATAAAGCAGGGGCCATCCTCCGGAACCAGCAATCCCAAATGATAACGCAGCACGCCTTTGAAGAAGCCCATGTGAGGCGGTATGTGTTTGCCGCCGTCCAATATGGAGAACATGGCCGTTGTGATTTGGGGTGTTTGTTCAAGTAATTTGACTGTTTCGGGGACTTTTACGGCGTTTTTATCCGCCCATTTGCCGTAGGCTTTTATAATAAAGGTGCGCCATGGAACATCATCCTTAGCAGAAATGAACCGTTGGATGCTATCCACTTCGTGAAATTTAGGAATGGCCTGGTCATCCTTCAATACTTCGATCAGCTCTTTTTTGATGGTTTCCCAGTTTTCCTTAAAAAGTTTATGTTGAGGAAAGTGGTCTTCTATGGGCAAGAAGGGGGGATTCCTGACAAATAGTTTGATAAAGGTCGTGTAGGGTAGGGTGAGCAGGGCAGGTTGTACGATGTAGGCCAGTAGAAGTAAGATGGCCAAACCTGCAAGGGCAAAAGCGATTATTTTTAAAATAAACATAGTTGCGTTTGACAGATTTGTGTTTTTGTGTTTGCATATCCAGGTTGAAAAAGAATGCTGAACGCTGACTCTGTAAGTTGATGGTCATTGGTCAGATACCCAGTCCCGGTACAAATCATTGAATGACCACAAACTCAACGACTTTTGGGGAAACCCTGGCCGACTTTACCCAGGATGGATAGCTTTTCAAATTTAAAGGAACGTTTTTATTGGGGCCAAGTTTAATGGCCTGGCTTAAATCCGCTTCAACCAGAAAACTATCCTGCCGCAATGATTCAAACTTGCTGAGCCCAACTGAAAAGGAAACCCTTGCCTTAGTCGGGGAGAGTTGATAATCGGCTGGGGCATTGACCACGGTGATGGGAACCTCAAAAGACTTTTCGGTATACTGCTCGGCAAAGATTTCAAGGTTGACTTCTTTTGGCAGGGCCACAACGTTTTTAAAATCCCTCTGAACGATGTTTAATGTTTGCGAGAGGTTTCCGCTGACAGGACCGATCTCTGCTGGCTCTGTTACCACCTGATTGATATTTTGCAGTTCCCGGGCCGGACCGGCTAAAAGGATACTATCCGGGGTCCAGCGCATGGGTTGGGTCTGAAAAAAGTCTTTTTCGAAAACGAGTTTTAAGTCGGGTATCACCGGCACTTTTTTCGTTGCCGTGCTGTCAATCGAGAATTTTATGATATTACGATTGACATTTTTGACAGAAAGGCCGGTTTGTTCCTGTATTTTCCACAACAGTTCGCTGCTTTGTATTTCCTGATTCGGGAGTGAATTCAGATCAATGTTTATGCTTAATTCCCGTTGCGAAAGAAATTTTTTAAGCAACTGTCCGCCGGTTCCCTCTACGGTAGCCACCAGGTGATCCGGTGGTGTCTCTGTAAATTCCATGAGAGGTGGCAGCGCATATTCGAGGTAGATCTGTTTGTCTGTTTCGTACTCCTTGGAAAGCTTGAGGAAAAACCAGATCAATAACGAAAGCCCAACACAGATAAGCAAGGTAGTCCGCTCTTTGTCTATTCTTATCTGGATATTTCTGAAGGGATTTACCATCGGGAGGTAACGCTTTTTTGGTGACAAAAGGTTGCGGATCAAACTAAATCCCCGGGGCATCAGGTGGTGAATTTTCCGGCGTCAGGCTTTTACGTCAATGGGTGTGTTGTCCGTCTTGTTTTTTGCAACGGCCTCGGTCAACTCTCTCGAAATCGCTCCTTTGGTAACTCTGATAACTGTTTTTGTGGCAATTTCAAGATGGACGATTTCGCCTTCGATCTTGTTTATTTTTCCAAGAATACCACTGGAAGTGACTACATCCTGGCCTTTGGTAAGTTGCTCTGCAAACTTGTTTTGTTCTTTTTGCTTTTTCATTTGCGGGCGCAAAATAAAAAACCAAAATACCACGAAAATTAACAGGAGCGGGAGCATTTGCATCAGCCCCTCGGCTTGTAAAAAAATGAAATTTTGCATAGTTGATTGAAAGTGTTCATTCTTGTTTTTACCCCGGCGGATGACAAACAAGTGTTGATAAAAAAAACAAAGGTATAAAGTAATGCTGCCGGGAAAAGGCTAAAACCTGATTATTTATTTAATAAATCGAAAGGACAACGGGAAATAGGTCGGACCAATTGACCTTTCGACTTGACATCGTTTTTTCCAAACTGTCAGGTGTCTTGCTTTTCCGTTCCCTTATTCAAAGGCCTGACAAATCCCCGGATGTAAACTTTGGTTACAGATGGATAGGTATTGGCATTGATGATGACCGGTTTTTCCTGGTTGTTTGGTTTGGCTTTGGTGTTAAACTCCACATCAATTTTTCCTTTTTCACCCGGCGCAATCGGGTTCTTTGGCCACTTGGGTACAGTGCAACCACAAGTGGAATGGGCATCACTGATGACCAGAGGGATTTTTCCGGTATTGGTAAAATGAAACGTATGTTTTACAATATCACCCTCAGTTACTTCGCCAAAATCGAAGGTACTCGCTTCGAATGCTATTTTGGCTACATTGATGGTGTCCTTGATGCCGTCAGCGGTAATCGGGCTTCTGATAATGGAACTGATTTTTCCGTCGGCCTGGATTTCTTCAATTGATTTTCCGGAAGAGGATTCGTTCTGGCAGGCTATAAGGCAGAAGACAAAAGCCACTGCCAGGCCTACCGGGTTCATGATGTTTGTCAAGTGAATGTTTTTGATTTTCATAGTTTTGATTTTCCTTGCGCCGGCAAAGATAAGGGAATGAGGATTTATTCTCCATGCGTTTGGCGAAGTGAGAAGCTTCTGTGCACTGCAGGGGGCAACTTTCGGAGCGTGTTTCCTTGCTCGTTCCTTAGGTAGAAAAGGGTCCTGAATAACAACTTGAAAAGTAGTTGGGTAAAAAAGCTTTATGAAGATATTTCTGATCGGTTTTATGGGGGCAGGTAAATCCTCGCTCGGAAAAAAACTGGCAGCCAGACTTGGACTGTCCTTCCTGGATACTGACTCCTTTCTGGAATCCAAACAAGGCAGGACGATAACGGAGATATTTGAACAGGAGGGAGAGGGGTATTTCCGAAAACTGGAAGCTGAGTACCTCCGGGAACTGGCAGATATAGAGCGGGTGGTGGTGGCTACCGGCGGCGGTTTGCCCTGCTATCAGCAAAATATGGACTGGATGAACGAACAGGGCGTTACCATTTATCTGGAAGTCCCGGAGGATGTATTGGTAAACCGAGTATTAACCGACAATAACAAACGACCGTTGCTACAGGGTAAATCTGCAGACCAGCTGTCAGAGTATGTAAAAGGTACGCTTGCCAAGAGGAATAAATACTATTATCAGGCTCAGTTTGTTTGTCATGCTGCGCATCCGATGGATGAATTAGTGGACGTTTTGGCTGGTTATTTTAGAAGATTTTATGTTTCTTCATTCCAAAACGAGGCAGATTCCCCCGGATAATTTCCATTTTTCCCATGTCCTAAATGATATATATAATTTATTTTTACATTTTTATTATCTTAATAAGTATAGTAAATAAAGGGGTTTTGAAGAGTTGGGAGTTAAAGGTATTATGATTTTTTAAAATTTAGCTTGGTTTTTGTACAAATAGCACCGAACGCATTCAACGAATGAGTTGAGTTTACAAACAGTTGACTGCGATCCGGCTAACAAAAGGGTTGGTTGAATAAATAAAGTAAATACAATTCCAAGGGCATAATAAATGTTTTCCAATACAACTTCTTCCCTGATTGATAGCCCTCAACTTCTATTCGCACATTAAAGGCAGTATCTCTAAGGCGGGCATAATGCGGCGCCACAATAAACAAACCGAACAAAGACAAAAAAATAACAAAGAAGAGATTTGCTGAAAAATGTGTTCGAACGATCGCAGATTTCTCACAAAAAAAATAAGGATAAGTGCAGTATGATGATGTGGTTGAATGAGATCCTTGCAGGGTTTTCAAGTAAACCCTGAACTATCGTCCCGATAGTTTTTGAATTGCATAACCCGGAAGTTGTTCGTTGCAAGTTGTCGTCTGCTATTCTGGAATTGTCCCCCTGTTAGTCCCCCCACTAACGTTGGTTCCCCCAAAGTGGATACCCCCCAATTCTGGTGTGTGGATGATGCTTACAACAACAACTTTCTTTTTTATATAAATAAAGTTTTTCCTTTTCTTCCTTTCATTTTTTCCTCAATAGCTGATAACCCCTTTTAACAGAAGATTTTACCTTAAGCCTTTTTTCATTTATTAAGCAAGGTGTTTATCGCCTTGCTTCTTTTTTTGCCCAAAATCAAAACTGATATCTATCGGTCGACGGGTGGCCGGAGCTTGGTGATTTTCAGCTGCCGGACATTTTTGATGACTGTCTGGGGCAGGCTGTTCAGCTCTTCAATGTACTTGGATGCCTCCTCGGGCGAATTGTAAATTTCTCCCAGGTAAATGAAAAACCCGGTTTCCCCCGGAAAAAAACAATGTTTGGACAAGGCGGCAGATGGGATGTTACTGTTGCGGATAAGGGCCAGCCGCCGCTCCGCAGCCGGCCAGTCTTTATAACTGTTTTCCTCCACGACGTACTTATAAGTTTCGAAGGTAAAATACCGGGAACAATCGTACGCCAGGGTCTTATTGTTGTTCTGATTGACCACGATCTGCGTCGTGTCTTTTTTCGGTACCGGAGGCAAGGCCCTGGGTTTTGGTTTTGCCGCAGCCGGTGGTGTTGACTCGGGCTGGTACTTTTGTGCATTGATCCTTTTGGGAGTCTGTAAAATGCTTTTGTTAAACTCCTCTATATCAGGATTGGTGCGGTGCTCGGTCAGCAGAGAGTCTCCCAGATACTCCGGCTGCTCCCTGACTTCATTCGATTGGGATTTGGCAATTTCATTCCTGAATTCTCCTCCATCTACAATTTGGTAGCCCGATAACTGCAACTCTTTCATGAACAAAAAGCCAATCAGAAGGAAGCTGGCCAAAGACAGCACGATTTGGGTATTGTAGCTCCGGCGGAAGCGCAGGATCGATGGTTGGTTTTTCATAAAACCGGGTAGCCATGATTGGGTCAGGGCCCATTTCGCATCAAATTTTTGCGCCGACTTTTGCAACTGGGCTTTCTGCTGAGGCATGAATTCTACCTGCCTGCGTTTTCCGACAAATATATCCTGCCGGGAAGGTGTGACCAGGATTTTGGTATCCAGATTCTGGTTGACCTGCACAATGCCAAATCCATTGTGGACGCACTGATATTTCAGTTCCCGGAAATATTTATTGTTGGAATTCGGGAAAACATCATCGGCCAGTGCGATCCACTGTTCATCAGCGTGGTATTTTTTAAACTGTTCAACGGCATAAATGTACCGGTAGCGCCGGAAGTTTTTAGCAATTAAATAAAAGACAAACATGGAAACGACCATCGCCCCCAGGATCAGCAAGATTCGGCTGAGAATGGTTCGTTCATCGAGGAGGTGTATGTCCTGGAAATAATTGAATGCCGACAAAGCAAGGGTGATCAGACTACCGACAGCCAGGCCGTCCCAGAACAGAATCCTCACCTGAGGCTTAAAGACTACCTCGTCCCTCGAATCTTTACTCGTAGCTTCGAATGTGGCGGTAAAAGTTTTTCCATCCGTCTTTTTAAAGGAATAGTAACCATCAGCGATAATTCCGCCAACTCCCTCCAGGTCGTAACTGGCGACTACCGGCTGGTCTTCGTAGCGCAGACGAAACTTGTAGTATTGACGCATAAAGCGCAATGCCACCTTCTTGATGATATTTTCGGTAAGTTTTTGCTGCTCCACAGTGTTTGCTTTCATGGCGTAAATTTCTGCATTCTCGGTCAGCTTTTAAGCATTAAGACGAAAAATAATGTGTTTTTTTTAAATTCGGCAGCGAGCAGGCCTCCTGCCTCTGTTTCCGGGAAAAACCCTGCAAATCAATGTTTTACCGGGCCTGAACGAACTATCGCCGGGTCGTGGCCAGCTAAGTCAGGGCTGCAGTTCTTTAAAAAGCTTGATGCACTCCACGGCCTCTTTAACATCGTGAACCCGCAGGATTCTGGCACCTTGTTGCAGGGCAATCATGTGCAAGGCGGTTGTTCCGTTCAGCGCATTGGCAGGCTTAACCTGTAACACCTTACAAATCATGGATTTTCTGGAAATGCCTGCCAAAATGGGAACTTCGAGCATGTTGAAAACATGCATTTTTCGCAGCAACTCGAAATTGTGAGCCACTGTTTTTCCAAAACCAAATCCGGGGTCCACTATAATATCTTTTACGCCGAGGTTGCGCAGGTGACCAATTTCCCGGATAAAAAAATCAAGCACTTCTGTCACTACCTGGTCGTAGGTGGGGTTAGCCTGCATGTTTTGCGGATCGCCCTGCATGTGCATGAGTATATACGGTGTGCCCAGAGCAGCTACGGTTTGGTACAGGTCAGCATCCATGCGACCGGCTGAAATATCGTTGACCATACAGGCTCCCGCAGCTACAGCCGCCGCAGCGACTTTGGCGTGAACTGTATCAATGGAAAGCAGCGCCTGGGGAAATTTTTCCATCACCTTTTCGATGACCGGCATGACTCTCCCAAGTTCTTCCTCCACAGTGATGACTTCGGCGCCGGGGCGGCTCGACATACCGCCGATGTCGATGAAAGTAGCCCCTTCCGCCAGCATTTTTTCCACTTGCAGCAGCTGGGCGTCGGGTAGTTGGTGGCGACCACCGTCGTAAAAAGAGTCCGGCGTTACATTGAGGATGCCCATCACGACGGGAGTTTCCAGATCGACCAGCCGGCCCTTGCAATTGATAGTTGTTTGTTGAAACAGCATAACTTGATAACTTCGGCCAAAAATCCACATTCCAATCTACTTATGAAAGAGATTTACGTAAAGTACTGCAAATACAATTTATGGGCGAACCAACGTCTCACGGCTGTTTTTAAAAATTTGCCGGAGGAAAAAACCAGTCAGTTTCTGGAAAACAGTTTCCCCTCGGTCAGGAAAACCATTCTGCACATCTGGGATGCGGAAGTCATTTGGCTCAAACGACTACAGGGGCAGACAGTGGATTCTTTTCCCAGTAAAACCTTTTCCGGAACAACGCTCGATGCCATAAACGGGCTGTTGCAAACTTCGGATGAATTCCTGCATTTTATAGAAAGGCAGGATGAGTCGTTCTTTACAAAACCTTTTACGGTGCAGACTATTACGTCTGGTACCTATACCCAAACTGCCGGCGAAATGACCCATCATTGCATGAACCACTCCACTTACCACCGGGGACAATTATTGATGATGGCCCGGCAGTTGGGCCTGCGGGATTTGCCTTCTACGGACATGATTTTTTACCTGCGGGAGGGAATGGTATAAGGAAAGAAGAAGCGAAAGGATTGGTCGGGTGTCCTGATTTGCCGAATAAAAAAAGTCATGCCGGTTGGCATGACCCTTAATTAACCTTCATTCTTGTTAAAAAACAACAAAGAATCAGTATTGAGAACAATACGCCAGTAAAACGGTAACAAGCCTCTGTTTGCTGCCAGTCTTTGTTACTAAAAACGCTCCGGACGTCCTAAAATCAGGCACCTTGACAAGACAGTTATACCAATTCGGGGACTATACCTTCGAAAACCTTAATTGTCAAACCGTCGAAAATCAATATTAATATGAGCCAAAATTATCCACCTCCCATCCGAAAAGAAGGATTCAGCGTCGGACGACTGGTCGTTTTTCTCGTGGCTGTCGGATTGCTGGGGGTTATCCTCTACAACTACTACTGGAAAGAGGGTGGCGGAATAGGCGGCTACACCAATGTGCCACAGGAGGTGCTGGTCAAATACGTGCCTGCCGATTTTAAATCCACCATCAATGAAGAAGAGGCCTTGCCCATTCTCTCCAATCCCCAGCGGTACAGCCGGGAGTTTGAAGCGATGATTTACGAGTTTAACCTTTCCCTGCTCAACCACGTCGCCAACCGGATGAACCTCTCCGATAGCCTGAAAACCAGGGTGCAAGCGGAGTATGACAAGCATCACCCCTATGTGTTTAAGCTGATGTACGAGGATTTTGTGGCCTTGAAAGATACTTCCTCTATCCTGTATAACACCTGGTATGGCAGTGAAATGACTACTGCCGTTGATCTGCTAAACGAAGTGGCGGGGAAATACACCTGCTTCATGGTCACCCAGATCTTCGGAACCCTGCTCAAGACGGAGGAAGGGAAAATTTACATCAAAGGAAAAGATGTGGACACCCCGTGTGGGGTTGCCATGGCCGAGGGACTCCAGCCACTTATCAAGCGGCTCCGGGCCAAGGCGGCTATTGAGGATTTCAGCCGGTCCAAAGGCATCATCAACGAACGGGTAGAACGAACCATCGCCGAACTCGGCACCATGGAAATACGCGACCGGAAAGGGATTGCCACCGCCAAACAGACCAAGGTGCTGGGGTTCGATGTGTCTTCTACCGAAATGGAAATGTCGGCTATCTCCATCCTTAAAGTCGGCTTTAAGCTGGATAAATATTTTGATATCAGCGTCAGGGAGTCCGATCGTACCATCACGGTCGTTTTGCCCGAACCGGAGATCATCAGCCACGAAGTTTTTCCAAAAATTGACAAACTTGATATCGGATGGCTGCGGGAAATTGAACAGGGCGATTTCAACAAAAATATGGACCTGCTCCGTCGGGAGTTCCGGCAGGATGCCATCGAAAGTGATGTCATGAACAAAGCCAGAGAACGGGCCGTCGAACTGATGGAAACCATCCTCATGCCCATTGTAAAAGGAGTCGGTCCGGACTATAAACTGCGGGTCCGCTTCAACAATACCGGAACTTTACCGCTCGGCAGCGATATCGAGATCAAGGAAAAACGGGCAAATATTTTGGAGAAAGATTGAACAGAGACCTTACCTTTGGCCCTCCTCAACAGCTATCACTGCCAAAATTTATTCATCATATGAAATACCTGTTTGCTACTCTTTTCTCTTTATGTGCCCTTCTGGCTTGCCAGAACAACTCCGCCAACCAACAAGCTGGCGCAGAAGCCGATGAATCTCAGCTCATAAAACAAGGCGATGTTTTCCTGCTTTGTCAGGAGGTCAAAAAAGCCGATACAGAAATGGACTACCCGGCTTTTGAAGTCTTCCTGCAGTTGGCCGAAAGTAAAGTTAAAGTGGCAGATGTCCTGAGCTGCCAGACCATCACCCCGGATCAATATGGGCGTTACCAGATTCCTGCCACGGCCATCAGTGCGGCGGGTGGTTGGTACGCAGGGGCGGGGGATTACCTCTATGTAGT
Organism: Saprospiraceae bacterium; assembly: GCA_041600595.1. Classification (GTDB taxonomy): domain Bacteria; phylum Bacteroidota; class Bacteroidia; order Chitinophagales; family Saprospiraceae; genus UBA6168. Next base: position 13,899 of record JBFIJS010000024.1, read on the forward strand.
GGAGGAGGAAGATAATTATGTAGTCATGAAGGGAGAGATGTTCGAGGAAAGCGAAGACGGAAACTACAATTATCGAGTTGTTGCCAAATATTCCAAATCGGGGAAAGAGGCCTTGTAGGATGAGGCTCTGTCTTGTTCTGTCAGGCCGGTTCGTTTAAAACCAACTTTTTCTGCCCAAAAAAAGGAGAGTGCCAGTAACTTCGATATGGCAACCCCTTTTTCCGCAATCATTTATCGCTTAGTCTTTTTTCCAGATCTTCCAGTCGTCTCCGATCCGGATGCCATTGCCGTTCTCCTGCCGTTTCTTCTTCCTTTTCTTCTTTTGGATTTTCTTGTATTCTTTGTTGGTCAGAAAAACATACCGCACGGAAAGCCCGGTTTGGGTGTAAAATTTCCTTTCACCACCTACGACGTTGATGGCCGGTTTGAAATCGTAGGAAAAATTAAAGCGGCCCAGCGTAACTTCCGCCCCTCCGATAAAAGTGACGCCCAACGGGTCTTTATAATTGGGAGCATTTAGTTCATTGTCAGCGGGGTTGCTGAGGAATCCTTTGTGGAGCCCGGCACCGGTGTACAGGTTCAATCCCCTGAAAACCAATGCGTAATGCCTTTCGGCCAGGGCCGTCAACAGGACTTCTTCCCGTTGCAAACTGGACTGCACGATCCCCTCGATGGTCATATTTTTGGTTAGTCGCTGCTGAATGGTGAGCCCCCAGTCGGTTCCCGCCCGGAGCCCCCCGGCGGTCATGTAGGCTTGTGCCTGAAGCGAAAAGGAAAGGAAGGAAACGTAAAGGAAGGCAAGCTGCTGCTTCGTCATAATGGTGGTTTGGTTGGTGAAAAGATGCCGTAAGAACGATCCCAAACCCTTAAATAGTTTTTGGGAAAACTTAAAGGGTGTTAATTATTTCGGTTAAAAACTTTGATCTACATTGGGAGCTGAGCGTGCCATCGTATTTCAACGGGTTGCTGCGGGAAAAGACAGGATGCACATTTAATCGTAAACAGAGGCGGC
>JBFIJS010000025.1:0-14803 GCA_041600595.1 Saprospiraceae bacterium
CGGCACCGTAAAGGAACTTCAGGTGTTCAACACGGTGCTGGCCACATTGGACAACAAACGGGTCATTGTGCCCAATGGCGTAGTGACCAGCAACATCATCACCAATATTTCCGGCCAGGGCGAAATAGGTGTGGAACTGACTTTTGGCATCGGCTACGGGGACGACATCGACAAAGCTCGGGAGATTATTTTGCGGGTTGGGAAAGAATGCCCCTGGGTTTTGGACAGCCCCGCCCAGGGGGTCGTCGTTGGTGAATTGGGCGATAGTTCTGTTAACCTGAATACCCGGCCATTTTGCAAGAGCGAACATTACTGGGATACACGTTTTTATATGCAGGAGCATGTGAAAAAGGCATTTGATAAAGGTGGCGTGAGTATCCCGTTCCCGCAAATGGATGTGCACCTGCCCAAAGGGTCGGCTAATTGATTATGGTGAATGGTGAAAGACTAACTTAAGTTATGCGGAAAGCACCATCAATCCCCATTGCAGCGGGACGGATAATCCTTCCTGCCTTTTGAAATCCTTTGAGAGGGCTACCCCGAAGTGAATTTTGAGGAGCGTTTCAAAAAACGAAATTGTCGTATATCCTACTTCGCCTTCTTCGTCAGCGCCACGAACTCCTCCACACTGAGAGTCTCCGGCCTTTTCATAAAATATTCATCGGCCATTAAATAATCGTTTTCAAAAAATGGTTTCAGCGTATTGCGGAGCATTTTCCGGCGTTGGCTGAAAGCTTGTTTGACGATGCGCCTGAACAATTTGGGGTCGCAGTCGATCCCTTCTTTTTTGCGGGACAAACGGATGACGCCCGACTGCACTTTGGGCGGCGGGTTGAAATGCTGATTGGAAACAGAAAATAAATATTCTCCTTCGTAATAGGCTTGTGTCAGCACACTGATGACGCCATAGTCCTTTCCGCCCGGCGAGGCGATGATGCGCTCGGCCATTTCTTTTTGGAACATGCCGACCAGTTCGGGAATGCGTTCCAGATGATCGAGCATTTTAAAGACAATTTGTGAGGAGATGTTATAAGGAAAGTTTCCAATAATTGAGAATTCATTTTGGGGAAAAGCCTCTCTAAAATCCATTTTCATAAAATCTTCAGCGATGACCTTACCGTGGAGCTGGACATAGTTTTTGTGCAAATAGTCCACCATATCGTGGTCGGCCTCGACAACGCGCAGCTCAATATTTTTTTCCAACAAGTATTTTGTCAAAAAACCCTGACCAGGACCGACTTCCAGGACTTGAGGCTTCCCTTCATCGAGCGTCAGGGCTTCGGCAATGCGCCGGGCAATATCCTCATTGGTCAAAAAATGCTGCCCGTAAGATTTTTTTGCACGTATCATTCAATTTTGATTTATTAAAATTTTAGCAGAAAAAACAGGAAAAAAGAGCGCTAACGTCCTGCCCGGGAAAATAAGTACTTTTGCACTTTAGGTGAAAGTACGAACTTTGGCAGTTCAACGCCTGACTCAAAAATCAATCATTTCCAACTCTCCCCGATGAATCTCTACGCAATAGGATTCGTTGGAATGAAAAAACTTCTTCTCTGTGGATCAAACAACTGAAGTAATAGAAAATACGGACAAAAGTACCAAACCTGACTTCAACAAAGACAAGCCGGTGATTGGCATCTCCATCGGCGATATCAACGGCGTCGGTTTAGAGGTAATACTTAAAGCACTCAACCACAAGCGGATACTGCACCTTTGCACCCCGGTCATTTATGGATCCTCCAAGATTGTTTCTTATCACAAAAACATCGTGGCTCTGGATGAGCTGACCTTTTTTGGACAACGCAGTGCCGAGCGTTTGGCTCACGACAAAGTCAATGTGGTGAACTGCTGGAACGACAACGTCAACATTACCCTGGGAAAACCAACTGAAGCCGGAGGCCGGTTTGCCCAAATGAGCCTGGAAGCTGCCGCCCGCGACCTGAAAGCAGGGCTGATAGACGCTCTGGTAACGGCGCCCATCCATAAGAAGTCCATGCAAATGGCCGGTTTTGCTCATGTGGGGCATACTGAGTTCCTTACCAAAGAATTCAATGTGACAGATAGCCTCATGTTGCTCGCTACGGATAATCTACGGGTTGGCCTTGTGACCGCACACATCCCGCTAAAGGAGGTTGCCGAGTCCATTACCAAGGAAAAAATCCTTAACAAACTACGCATCTTCAATCAAACCCTGAAAATAGACTTTGGTCTGGAACGCCCCTCCATTGCGGTGTTGGGCTTAAACCCCCATGCCGGAGAAGAAGGGATGCTCGGACAGGAAGAAGAGAAAATAATCCGCCCGGCAGTGGTCGAGGCGAAGAAAGAAAAAGGCATGATGGTATTTGGCCCCTATCCCGCCGACGGCTTTTTTGGCTCGGGCCAGTTCAACAAATTCGACGGCATCCTGGCCATGTACCACGATCAGGGGCTGATTCCTTTCAAAGCCCTGACATTTGGCAGCGGGGTAAATTTCACCGCAGGGCTTCCCTGCATCCGCACCTCCCCGGACCACGGGACCGCTTTCGATATAGCGGGCAAAAATGCGGCTGATTCATCTTCCTTTTTACACGCCATGTTTATGGCTATTGACGTTTTCCGCAACCGGAAAGAGTACCATGAACTAAAGAAAAATGCCGTTAAGCGGGTGGCTACTGAAGATGAGAAGGACGAGACGGAAGGTTGAGAAAAATAAATACAGTTGTAAAATTTCTTTACATTTTCATCCACGCAAGTGGGCCGAAATATTTATTTCGCTTGGAGGCATCAGACTGCCCGGCCCAAAGGGATTTTAAGGGGAAGTGGCAAAAAGATCGGCTTATCCTGCCCCCGCATTTTATAAATAAACTTATTACCGGTGTATTAACATAAAAATGAAAACCACAATGCAGCGGTTTTCATTTTTATTTTCATTTTAATCTTGATTTTTCAGCTTTTTATCCTCCACATTTTTATTGAGGAAATCGTTCAGCTTATCAATCTGGAAGCTGGTTGTAATTTCGCCAAATGTGTTGATATTAACTTCAAACCCGCGCAAATCTTCGTGAACTCTGGGGATTTGCTTTTTAATCAATTCCTTTCGCATGGCAGGGTAGGTTGTTAATTGCAGGGCTGATGCCGCCATGAACAACAGCAACCAACAATCAGATGTTATCAAAATATTTAACTGCCTTTTGCAGACGCCCGACGGTGTCGGCCTTACCAAGCAGCTCGATCATTTTGAACACATCCGGTCCTTTCATAGTTCCCGCCAGGGCAATTCGTAACAGCGGAAAAATGGTTCCCATTTTAAGGCCGTTGTCATTGATAAAACTTTTAACGGCAGCCTCCAGCGACGCAGCATCAAAATCGGTTGCCTGTTCAATGATCCCGGTCAGGGATTCAAATGACGTTTTCACTTCAGGGCTCCAACGTTTGGCAATATTCTGGTCGTCAAAAGAGCTGACTCCGGTAAAAAAGTATTGCCCTTCATCAATAAAATCAGTTAATAAAACCACCCGGTCTTTCATGAGCTCGCAGTAGGAAACAAGAAACTCGTCGCTTACCTCATACCCTTTTGCGGCCATCAATGGCCGAACGAGTTCTTTCAGCTGCTGCGGGTCAGCTGCATGGATATATTGCTGGTTGAACCACTTGGCTTTATCATAATCGAAACGGGCTCCAGCCTTGCCAATTTTTTCTATAGAAAATGCTGCGGACAGTTCTTCCAGGGAAAATATTTCCTGCTCGGTGCCGGGATTCCAGCCCAGAAAAGCGAGAAAATTGATCGTTGCCTCCGGCAAAAAACCAAACTCCCGAAAGCCGGAAAAACTATCTTCTGCCGCTTCAGCCTCCCAGGCCAACGGGAATACAGGCATGTTAAATTTAGCGCCATCGCGCTTGCTCAGTTTTCCATTGCCGACCGGTTTTAAGATCAATGGCAAATGCGCAAATTGCGGCATGGTCGCTTCCCAGCCAAACGCCCGGTACAACAGGATATGATGGGCAGAACTGGGCAGCCATTCTTCGCCCCGGATGACATGGGTTATCTTCATCAGGTGATCATCAACGATATTGGCCAGGTGATAGGTCGGCATCCCGTCCGCCTTTAAAAGCACCTTATCGTCCAGTTCGTTGGTTTCAAAACTAACTTCACCGCGCACCAGGTCTGTAAAGGTGACCGTTTCATCCACCGGAATTTTCAATCGAATGGTGTAAGGCTCTCCCGCTGCCAAACGCTTTTGAGTCTCTTCCCCGGAAAGGGTCAGACTGTTTTTCATCTCGTTCCGGGTAGCGTTGTCGTAGCGGAAATTGTGGTTGCCCTTCGCTTTTTCGGCCTCCCTTTTAGCATCGAGCTCTTCGGACGTATCAAAGGCGTAATAGGCCTTGCCGTTTTTCACCAGTTGAACTGCGTATTCACCATAAATATCTTTACGCTCTGATTGGCGGTAGGGACCATACTCGCCCCCAAAACCGGGGCCTTCCACAGGCAGCAAGCCACACCACCGCAGTGAGTCGATGATATACTCTTCCGCCCCGGGCACGTAGCGGCCCTGATCGGTATCTTCAATACGGAGGATGAAAGTACCCCCCATTTTTTTGGCAAATAAATAATTGTAAAGCGCAGTACGCACACCACCAATGTGCAGAGGCCCGGTTGGGCTGGGGGCGAACCTTACGCGGATATTCGAATTTGACATAATGTACGGTTGACGGTTGACGGTTGATGGGAACTAAAAGTTTCTTGAATCCATTAACTGTTGTCCGGTTTTACTGATGGAAAATAATGAGCAGGGCAGGCAGCGAAATTAAGTTGCAGACGTTTTTCCAACATCTAATTTTCTCGCCTGAAGCCCTGTTTGGGAGCGCAAAAGTAAGTTTTTCGAATGCTTTTCTCCTCCCTCATTTTTGCCATTTGAAATTCCTGTAGTTTGGAATTCAGAGACATGCCCGATTGAACATACATGAACCTCCCAATTTTATTGAAACCGATTTTTTTGAGCAGCTGGATCAAATGCTTTGCGCACCGGTTCACCTGCCAAAATGAACATATCCAAAAAGACGTAGTCCATGTATCTCGTTAAAACGCCACAAATCATCCAAAACCTTTTTCCAAATTTTACGTGGAAAATCCCGACCCATGAAAAAGTGTTGTACCTCACTTTCGATGATGGCCCCATCCCGGAAGTCACGCCCTGGGTACTGGAACAACTCCATGCTTTCCGGGCCAAAGCAACCTTCTTTTGTGTTGGTGATAATGTAAACCGGCATCAGGATGTTTTCCAAAAAGTCCTGGCTGCCGGGCACTCCATTGGCAACCACACCTTTAACCACCTCAGCGGCTGGGCATCCGACAACATTCCTTACTTTCACAATGTTCGCCGATGTGCCCGCCTGATGGATTCCAATCTTTTCCGCCCACCTTACGGCAGGCTAAAACCCAAACAAACACAGTTTTTACAGCGGCACTACCGCATTGTCATGTGGGATGTATTGAGCGGAGATTTTGATGCCAGGATCACACAGGAACAATGCCTGGAAAATGTCCTGACCAATGCCGGCAAAGGCTCAATTGTCGTTTTTCACGACAGCCTGAAAGCCAGGGAAAAGTTGCAGTACGTATTACCAAAAGTGCTTTCCCATTTTTCGGAAAAAGGATACCGGTTCGAGGCGATGAAAGAACACGCAAAGATGGATAAGTCTTTATTTTCGGTAGCCTGATGATGCAGTTGGCACCGAATATTCCGGGGCTGCCGGCAGGCGCATTGACTTTGTCGTGCGGTCTTTTTTTATTTTAAATCCACCAATTCCCCTTCCGAGATCACCAATGGTATTTCATGTTGAATCAACTTTCTTCTACTGCGACTCAACTTCGAAAAAGGCACAGCATACGCCTTCATCGCTGCCTCCTCCCAGAGTTCGTTATAGGCCGCTTTCAGTTCACTGTAAACGGTGAGATAAGCTTGATAACTTGTGCTGCGGTCGTTTTGAAGCGTAATCACAGCCTGCTGCGGGGAAACAGACAAGGCCGGGTCCTGGTCCGGGTTCGCAATAAATATTTTGGCTTTCTGTTTTAGGTCTTCCACTTTGACCGGCACTCCCCTGACCATTAGCTCGTCATTGAAATTTATTTTTACACTAAAGATATTCCTGGATGAAATATCAGCAGGGGGCTCATCCTGCATCGGGGACAACTTTACCCGAATACCTGTTTCTACATCAATGGTAGTGGTGACCAAGAAAAAGGCCAGTAAAAGGAATGCAACATCGGCCATGGAACTGGCATTGACGGAGGCCTGGGCCCTTTGTTTCGCAGAGGTGAACATAGCTTAATATTTGGTATCAGACACACTGAAAGGCTCGTCCGGCAGTACTTGAACAAAACCTTGCGCTTATTTGGTTAATGATGCAGGCCTCCGCTTAAAATGGTGTACGTATAGTGATTTTTACCCTGCCTTATTTTTTTCTGAGTAAATTTTTATGAACTTTGCCGCATCCCAAATAACTGAAAATCAAAAGCTTAATAAAAACGAAAATCCTCAATCCCCAACCACCAGGAGCCTATGACCAGCATGCTTGCCAAATACGCCCAATTACTTGTCCATTACTGTGTAGAAATAAAAGAAGGCGACCGTTTATTCGTTTCCAGCACCACCTTAGCCGAACCTCTGATCAGAGAAATTTACCGGGAAGCCCTGCGGGCCGGTGCGATTGTGGAAGTTGATTTAGCCTTTCGGGAAAAAGGCAATATTTTCATGAAGGAAGCCGGGGACAAACAACTGCAACACGTTTCCCCACTTTACAGAATGGCTATGCAGGAGTTCGATGCCTATCTGAACATTATGGCTCCTTACAATCTCCGGGAAGACCAGGCCGTCGATCCCGAAAAATCCAAAATCAGAAAAGCAGCCATTGCTCCGGTCAGCAAAATGTATTTTGAACGGACGGCTACCCGATCGCTCAAAAGGAATCTCTGCCAGTATCCGACGCTGGCCAATGCCCAGGAAGCCGGGATGTCTTTTGAGGATTACGAGCACTTCGTGTACAATGCCTGCCGGTTGTATGAAGACGATCCCGCCGCAGCCTGGCTGGAGGTTCGCCGCTCCCAACAACACATTGTCGACTTGCTGAATACCCGCAAAACGATCAGGTATAAAGGTGAAGGCATTGATATTACCTTTTCAACCAAAGGCCGAACCTGGATCAACTCCGACGGGCAAACCAACATGCCCTCCGGCGAAGTTTACACCTCACCCGTTGAAGACAGTGTGAACGGAACAATTCATTATACTTACCCTGTTATTTACGGAGGGCAGGCCGTAGAAGGCATCACCCTTTGGGTAAAAGACGGATATATCCAAAAGTGGGAAGCCAGACAAGGCAAGGAAATGTTGGACAATGTTTTCGAATTGCCGGGTGCCCGCCGGTTTGGCGAAGCCGCAATTGGAACAAACTACAAGATTGACCGTTTCACCAAAAACATTCTCTTCGATGAAAAAATCGGAGGTACTGTGCATATGGCTATCGGACAGTCTTATTTGCAGACTGGAGGAAAAAACCAATCTTCCGTTCACTGGGACATGATCGCCGACATGAAAAACGGTGGCGAAATTTATGCGGACGGTGAGAAGATATACGACAGCGGAAAATTCATTATTTAGGGATAAAGGGTTGGATATTAGCGTTTAATGGGGTTTCGGGCAAAATTGTATTAGAAAAAATAGCCTGAATGTTACCAATTTTCCTAAATTTGGCGGCACTTTTGAAACCCAGTCAAACCTAATATTTTGGACGAAAACCATTTTTCCCAAAACGACACTATACAATAACAACAAGACAGTGGAGAACAACATTGCATTTCTAGAGCTAAAGTACGGAAACATTTATGGCGGATTCCCAAACTTCTTTGCCATCGCCGAAGTATCCCTTCTGGTGTTTGAACAACGTTCCAAAAAGATTTTTATAGAAACATTCGTCAATAAGGTGGATGTTGATTATGTGAGCGTTTACTCAAAAACCAATGAACTGGGGCATACTGTGGGTCGTTTCAAGGAGGTTATCAACATGCGGTCTGGTCGTCGCCGGCCTTTTATGGAAGATTTCAAGATCGACAAAAGGGCTCTCCAGTATTCGTTCAAACAACTCCGTCCTGTACATAATCGCGTTAAGCGCTTCATGCTTGATGCTCTCCGCAAATACCGCATTCAGACAATCATTACCTTCGATGGCCGCCGGGATATCTTTCTTTGTGAAAGATCAGGTGTTCGCTTTGGTCGCATCCAGATTGTCGACTTGCAAAAAGAACTGAATAAAGAAACAGATTACCTGTTTTCATTGAATAAACTGGCCGTTATCGTTGGGTACGATATGGATGGATCTTACCTCCGCTCCAACAACGAAGAGTACTGGCTCCACCCTATCGCGGCAAAACAACTGTATCCGGGAACGGCAGCCTGGGACGCATCCCGTCTGCTAATGGTGCATAATGAATTTTATGGCCACCGAACGGACTTCCTGCTGCGAGCCCAGCAATTGCTCAATAAAATTCAAGAGACGAAGCCCGAAGAACCCGAACCGTCGGAGAGTTCGGCCCCGGCAACGCCTCCCGGCAAAATTAACGAGGAGGAATAGTCCTATTCTGGTCTGCAAAAAAGGCAGCATTGCTCGCAATGCTGCCTTTTTTTGTGCCCCATTAATATTTTTAAGTTAACTTAAAAATATTTTACTTTTGTGCTGATTGTCAGCCAGTCCACATCCGCTTAGCAAAATTGTTGGCACCCAGGATCACCGCCACCTTTTTGAAACTCAAAACCTGTTTGTCACTACCATGGAGACACTTTCAACGGCAGAAGAAAATTACCTCAAAGCAATCTTTAAGATTTGTGAGAGCGAAGACAAGCCAGCCAGCACCAACGCAATCGCACACGAGCTGACGATGACCCCAGCCGCCGTATCAGATATGCTAAAACGATTGTCTTCCAAAGAATTGGTTCATTACAAAAGGCATCGGGGTGTTACCCTGACCGATAGCGGAGAACAATTGGCCACTGCCCTCATCCGAAAACACCGGTTGTGGGAGGTTTTTCTTTGCGATGTACTGGATTTCTCCTGGGATGAAGTTCACGAAATTGCTGAACAACTGGAACACATCCAGTCCGACCAACTGATCAAGCGCCTGGATGCATTTTTAGGCCAACCTAAATTTGATCCCCACGGCGACCCTATTCCCGATGCCGATGGAAAATTTGCGAAGCGAAAACAACTTCAACTGGTAGCCCTTGAGGTAGGGGAGGTTGGTGTAGTCGTAGGCGTACTGGAACATTCAGCGGCTTTTCTTCAATATTTGGACAAAATGCAACTCGGGCTGGGTGTACAGGTGGAAGTGCTGGAAGTCTATGAATTCGACAACTCCATGCGAATAGCACTGGAGAACCTGCAAGAACTTACCATTTCCAGTAAAGTCAGCGAGAATCTTCTGGTGCAAAAACAAGCATAATAAAGTTCGATATGAAAAAACTACTCCCAATCATTTTGAGCTGCCTGCTGACCGGGCAGGCATTCGGGCAGGAAAAAAAGCTCGTGCTGACCACTGCATCCATCTTCGCTGATATGGCCGAAAATATTGCTGGTGACCTGCTGGATATCCGCACTATCGTGCCCATCGGTGGCGACCCCCACATTTATGAACCTACTCCGGCCGATGCTCATCTAATTTCACAGGCCGATCTGATATTGAAAAACGGGCTCACTTTCGAGGGCTGGCTCAATGGACTCATCGAGAGTGCCGGTGGACGGGCAACGGTAGTGACCATCACCGAGGGCATACCGGCCATCCGCTCCGCCTACAAAGGCGGTTCGGACCCACACGCCTGGATGAATGCGGCTCACGGATTGATATATATCGAAAATATCAAAAATGCCTTGGTGGAACTCGATCCTGACAACCGGGAAATCTTTGAGTTCAACTATGGTGTTTATCGCCGCCAATTGGAAGACATGGATGCTTATATTTTTGAACAAATCAAAAAAATACCCGAACAACGCCGCATCCTGATTACTTCTCACGACGCTTTCCAGTATTACGGCCAGCGATATGGCGTCCGCCTGGAAGCCGTGATCGGCATTTCGACCGAGGCCGAAGCGCAAACCTCCGACATCATACGACTGGGAAAGGTGATCAAAGAAAGTGGTGTGCCGGCTGTTTTCATCGAGACGACCGTCAACCCGAAACTACTCAGGCAGATCGCAACCGACAACAACGTCATCATCGGTGGCAGCCTTTACTCCGATTCGATCGGGGAGGAAGACAGTAACGCACCGACTTATCTGACGATGCTGAAATACAATACCGACACGATTGTTCAAGCCCTGACCCAAACGTCCACCGAGCCAGCAGCAGCTGATAATCAGGAAAGCGGCTGGCTGCTCTGGGGTATTTTGGCCCTCTTATTAGTCGGAGGTTTTTTAGTCGTCTGGAAAAAAATTAGCTAAGTGACAGACTGGTTGATGCTGCATCCATTCTGACATCCAATCATTAATTATGAATCCGATATCCATCACCGGCCTCTCTGTGTCTTACGACCGGAAAATTGTACTCACCAATATTTTCCTCGAACTGGAGAGAGGAAATGTCTATGGTGTTGTCGGTCCAAATGGGGCGGGAAAATCCACATTGTTCAAAGCCATCCTCGGGCTGATAGATGTGAATGCCGGGAAAGTGGTCATCAATGGTGAAACGATAGAGGAGCAGCGAAAAAACGTGGTGTATGTCCCGCAAAAAGACGACGTGGACTGGCAGTTCCCCGCTACGGTGATGGACATCGTCGAAATGGGCCGCTATCCACACGTGAAGCTGTTTCAGCGGCTTGGAAAAAAAGACAAAAATGCGGCACTGGATGCCTTGCGGGAAATTGGCATTGAACACTTGAAGGACCGCCAGATCGGAGAACTTTCGGGTGGGCAACAACAGCGGGTGTTCATCGCCCGGGCCCTCTGCCAAGAGTCTGACATCATTCTGCTCGACGAGCCATTTGTGGGGGTGGATATTACAACTGAAGAAAAAATCATTTCCATCCTAAAAAAACTCGCCTCCGAAGGGAAGACCCTCTTAGTCGTTCACCACGACCTTTCTACGGTGCCGGCTTATTTTGATAAAGTCATTTTGTTAAACCAGCGCCTGATTGCTTCCGGCAATACGGAGGATACTTTTACGGAGGAAAACATTGCGAAGGCATATGGCGGGCAATTGCCAATTTTGCAAAAAACGGGGATGATGTGACCTTCGACCAAATAATATTTTACACCTAAACAAAACAGCCGAATCAAACAGTTAAAAGGGCGCAAAAACACCATACTTTGCTGCTCTGTTCAAAACCCTATCAATATGAAATCTAACCCTATCATTTTGATAGGGTTTTTTTATTTCAAAAATTTAGTAAAAAAAATATATAAGCTTTAAGGTGTTGCAAATCAATTATTTATAAAAAATAATAAAAAATACGAAAGCTGGGGAACAGGTTTTGGCATAATGGAATTGTCCACGCACAAGAGCGGGATCAAAACATAGAGCCAATATTTTACAAGTACACAGAAAACAGGTTTTAGAAAAGTGAACAAACGCACCAATATCAGTAGGCAGTTTGAGCAAAGCGAAATCCCGAACTCGCTTCGGGAATCCAGTCAACGGATACCAAAGCAACCAACCTTCGAAAATAGGTGAAAGGACGTTTGCTGACTTTTACTATAGACCCATAAAAAATTGACCATGTTAGTAGCCCTTGTTTTTCTCACGATGTACCTCTCGATCCTACTTCTTTTAGTAGTTGAGATCATCCGGGAACGAAAAGCCAAAAATTAAAAGTTGGCAGTTTGCGGTTGGCAGCGAGCAATAACCCACACTATTGCGGACTGACGAAAGTAAACTGTTAGCCATCCCGAGTACCGAATTTGTTAACCGATTATCTTTCCAAAACCTAACACCTCATTTTATGAGCACCATTGAATTTAATTGCCACTTTGACAGTCTCCAGCACAAATTGCTGCCTTTTGCTTACAGACTAACCAACAACTACGAGGATGCCAGAGACCTCATCCAGGAAACGGCCATGAGGGCATTCAACAACAAAGAAAAATTTGAAACGGGCACCAATTTTCGTGCATGGGTCACCACCATCATGCGTAACACGTTCATCAACATTTACCGGAAGAAGAAAAACCGGGCCACTACCTCTGAACCAACCGACAGCTATGTATTCATCAATGAAGACCACGCTGTTGACAACGCCGCTCACTCCAACATGACGATGACCGAACTGCACCACATTTTGGGCGAATTGGACATCATTTACCGCAAACCGTTTCTCCTCTTTTTCGAGGGATACAAGTACGACGAAATTGCCGAGAGTATGGACCTGCCCATCGGCACAGTTAAAAGCCGCATCTTTTTCGCCCGGCAAAAGCTGATGGAACTAATTAAGTTCCAATATGCCTACGATACGACGGCGGCCAATTAAGTCCCGCTGGTTCGACAATTCGTCAGTTCTTATATCTCTTACGAGAGGTATGACTGAACTGATGAATTGTTGAACTTTGTAAGGGACTGAGAATATATGAAAGCACCAAACCTAAAACCATCACAGAACAAACCTGCATCAAAAGCCAAACTGGCATTTGACAACCTCCGTCTTCCTTTTTCCAATCCTTTTCCATCTATCGTCAGCAAGCTCTACCCTACCCCTCCGGGTCCCGTCTCCCGGGCAGGCCAACAGTCGCCAAAATCCATTAACTTAACGGCTTCAAACTTTTTCAGGCATATGAATTCGTTGAAGCTGAAAGTAAAAATCAGGATTGCGCTGGTCGTACTCTTTGCAGCGATTACCCTTTTGGGGGTATTGGGCGGATATTATGTACAGCGAACTTCCAATGATGCCATCCTGACTATTCGCGGCAGCCAGAACTCCATCAACCACGTCATGGAAATGTACCGCACCATGAACGACATGGTCTATGCGGTGACACTGGAAGGCTCGGCCAACTCCCTCCGCCGGCAGGAACTCATCCAGGCCGATGCGAAGTTTCAGCGCTATTTCAACTTATTGAATGATAAGATGACCGGGGAAAAGGAACTGCAATTGATGAGCAACCTGAAAATGGCCTATGAAGATTTCAAAAACGAGTTGTTCCGGTCCGTTTCCAGCAGCGAAGTGCAGGTGAGTACCTACATGAAAATCCGCTACGTCAACAACATCTTACAAGACGTGCAGGATCTGAATAAAAAAATTATTGACAATCAGGTCAAAGAAGCCGGCGACATTGCCAACCGGGTCACGATGTACATGGTCTTACTGGGATTTTTCTTCTTTGTCTTCGCCTTGTTTGCCATGTTTTATTTCCCTCACTACATTACGGAGCCCATCGAAAACATGACCCAGAGTATCCAGCAGATTTCACAGAAAAACTACAGCGAACGTCTGGTCATCAATCACAGCGACGAGCTCGGCGATATGGCCCGCTCCTTCAACCTCATGGCCGAAAAGCTACAGGAATACGAGAGCATCAATGTTTCTCAAATCCTGACCGAAAAAAGGCGAACCGAAACCGTCGTCAGCCACATGAACGAGGCCATTATCGGGATGGACAACAACAAACTGATCCTTTTTGCCAATCCGCCTGCCCTGACTTTGCTGGGCTTGCGCGAATACGAGATGATCGGACAATACGCCAACGACCTGGCAACCCGGCACGCCTTGTTCAATAAACTGATGCAGGAAATACTCAAAGGTGAGGTCACCAAAAGCAAAACCTTTCCTGCTATCAGCATCGACAGAAAAGGCAAACGGCAATATTTCGACAAAGATGTTCTGGTGGTGGATGGATATGACGAGGACAGTATCTCCGAAAATGTCGGCTTTGTGGTTATTCTTAAGAATATTACCGAACTGAAAGAACAGGACCTCGCAAAAACCAACTTCATGGCCACACTGTCACACGAGTTGAAAACCCCCATATCAGCCATTGACATGAGCCTCAATTTGCTGGCAGACGAACGAATCGGGCAGCTAAACGAAGAACAACAGGAGCTTTCTCAAACCATTCGGCAGAACTCGGCGAGGCTGTTGAAAATGGTCAACGAAATATTGGATATTTCCCGCATTGAATCAGGAAAATTACAACTGACGTTTGAAGAAATCCAACCCGATGAGGTGGTGGTCAAAGCGCTCGACAATGTAAAGACCTTCATCGCCCAGAAGCACATCCAGGTCATTCAAAACATTGCCCCCTCCCTGCCAAAGGTTCGCACCGACGTTCCCAAAACGACGGCAGTGCTGGTCAATTTCCTCACCAACGCCATTCGTTATACTGAGGAAAACGATACGATTGAAATTAATGTAAAACGCCAGAACGGCTCGGTCGAATTTTATGTAAAAGACCACGGACCGGGCATTTCACCCGCCGATCAGCGCAAGCTTTTCCAGCCATACCGCCGGGCCAAAGGGGACAAGACTAAGGGAACAGGCCTGGGCCTTGCAATTTCCAAAGAGTTTGTGGAAGCACAGGGAGGCCGGATCTGGGTTGATAGTCAGCTGGGAGTAGGCAGCAATTTTGGGTTTGCTTTGCCGGTGGTGAAATCGGCTGCCAAATCAGTGTGAGCCATCGTTGGCATTGATCCGCACACCGTCCAACAGCAACAACATCACCAGCCCAACAAAGGCGATCAACGCTCCGATAATGATGAAGAGAATACCAATATAAGGAATCACAATTCCGAGAAAAATAAACAAACCTCCGAGCGCCAGGACAATCAGACTGATCACATTCAAATTAATAC
>JBFIJS010000026.1:0-14797 GCA_041600595.1 Saprospiraceae bacterium
GGTAAGCCAGGTCGTCCTTGATCACCTGGTCCGGCTGGTGCGGGAATGCTGTTTTTAACGACTCCAGATCCGGAAAAACGATCAGGGACGCCAACGCCACCAAAATCCAGGGCCAGGGGCGCAGAGCATAATGAGCAAAATTGAAAAACATGGTAGCCCCGATGGCGTGGTTTTCCGACTTGGCCGAAAGCATCCGCTGGGCAATGTAGCCACCGCCGCCAGGCTCTGCCCCCGGGTACCAAACGCTCCACCACTGCACTGCCAGAGGTAGTATAAAAAAAGGAACCACCGCATCCATATCGTTGAAATCGGGGATGACATTTAGTTTATCACTGACGTTGGGGTGCTCCAGCATGGCTGCTACACCGCCTACCTCGGGCAGGTTGACTACGACGTACGCCGCCCCGACAATCCCGATCATGGCAATGATAAATTGGAAAAAATCGGTCCAGATGATACCCGTCAGACCTCCGAGGGAAGAATACGTGACCGTCACGATCGAAGCGATCAAAATGGTTTGGATGGGGGTCAGTCCCAACATCACCCCGCCTATTTTGATGGCCGCCAACGAAACCGTAGCCATGATGATTATATTGAAAAATACCCCCAGGTAGATTGCCCGGAAGCCCCGGAGGAATGCGGCCGCTTTGCCACTGTACCGCAATTCATAAAACTCAAGATCGGTCTGTACCCCGCTGCGCCGCCAGAGTTTGGCATAGACAAACACTGTCAGCATCCCGGTAAGCAAAAAAGCCCACCATTGCCAATTGCCAGAAACGCCGTTTTTCCGGACGATGTCGGTCACCAGATTGGGAGTATCAGCGGAGAAAGTAGTAGCGACCATGGAGAAACCCAAAAGCCACCAGGGCATGTTGCGGCCCGATAGAAAAAAGTCCGAATAACTCTCGCCTGCTTTCTTGGAGGCGACCAGGCCAATAACGATGGTGAGAATAAAAAAGCCGATAATGATCGACCAGTCTAACCAGTCTAGGTTGCTGAGTTGCATGTGTTTAAAGTTGGTTTATCGTTTTAAAAAAATCGGGTTGAAGCTACGGCATTCCTTTTACATATCACAATCTGATTTGTGTGGCCGCTTCAAATGTGATCAACGTGGAGAGGTTATCAAACCCGGAGAGGGAAAAACCAGAGCCACGGTATGGCCCGTCGCAGCTGACAGCTTCTGGGCTTCATCGAAACGGTGGAGGAAGGTTTGACCAATGACCAAATGGGACCAGAGGATCAGCAGGAAAACTGTCCGGGCAGCTTTTTCGGCGGTCTGGTGCAGCTTTTTTTTGATGAGGAAATAATAAATGCTTTTACATCGTGATAAGTCGATGCTGTTTTGTTACCAGACTGCAGAGACCGGACACTCCCCCCTAAAGAGACCAAAATTTATTTTTAGCAAACGAGAAATGAAAGGCCATTTTACCGGCCGTTTTTGGAAAGACTGCCAGAGAAGACGGGGAGTGGAAGAGTTGATGATTACTTGGTGATTTAAATATATACAGGCTTTTAAATATGCACATAGACCGGAAAGCTGACTTCGCCACCGGGCAACCAACAGGATTTAACCAATAAGTTTCTCAAGAACCCTGGGATGTAAAACCGGGCAATACCTTTGGTTTTTTGCAACCAAAAAAAATGCCCCGGAAGTTTACCTTCCGGAGCAATTATCGTTTCGGGTCGTTCATCGGATTACCTTAAGAACGACAGTAAGAATCTCGTCTTGGCTTACCAACGGCCACCGCCGCCACCGCCATAGCCACCGCCGCCACGGTTACCACCGCCGCCGCCATAACCACCGCCGCCGCCACGACGACCACCGCCGCCACCGCCGCCACGTTCACCTCTTGGCTCAGCTTTTTTAACTACAATCGTACGGCCATCCAGTTCCGAATTATCCAATTCGTTGATGGCAGATTGGGCTTCGCCATCTTCATCCATTTCCACGAAGCCAAATCCTTTTGATTTGCCCGTAAATTTGTCCATGATGACGTTAGCAGAAGTTACGTTTCCGTACTGTTCAAAAACTTTTCTCAGGTCTTCACTTTCGGTGTTGAAGCTGAGTTTTGCAACAAAAATATTCATTGAAAAAAAAATTAAAAATGATAAAAAAAATACAAGAACTATTAAACTGAAAAGTCTGACAGAACGGTTGGTCACCGAAGCAGTTATTCAGCTTTTTAGCCCTTAGCTAAAGACCACATTATGATATTTTCTAAGACAGAAATTTGCGGTGCGGCAACAGGTTGCACGCAGTAAAGAATCCATCGAATAGACATCAACAAAAAGAAGGAGAAATAAAGGATAAACGGGAAATTTTAAAACTTGCGGACCGGAAAGGAAGGAAAGAGATAAAACTGCGGGTTATCAAATAAATGACCTGTTTTGAAATTTGAGTTCTTTAAACCTAAAACAAAGAAACAGCTATTTATCGGTATTTGTTGCATCAGGGGCAAATTCTTTTTTACCGGACAGCAAATAAGCAAAAACCTGGCAGCCTGGGCCAGGCATCATTTTTCCAGGAAAAAAAATTACAAACAGCCGTGCATTCCACACCAAAAAAGATGGCACCAATCCTATTTTCAGTTGAGAGTATCCGTACGAATCAGGAAGTTAAACCCTCAAATACCCCGACCATCTCTATTAAACTTGGCAAACACACGAATCCGACAATAGCAAAACATAAATCCGCCTGTATCGGGGGGGGGGGTAAAAAGAGAGGCTGCTACAATCCCGTGCGTGTTTGTCTTTTTTTTTATTTTTTCATTTTATCTAAAAATTCTGACCAAAGAGATACCTTTACTTTCTGTTTCCTCAGACCAAATACACCTGCACACACGACAAATTAATTAATAATGCTTAGATATCAAGCTGACCTTCGCTCATTAGCTTTTCTTTTTCTTACTGCTGCACTACTCGTTACATTATGGATATATGGGCACGAAATGTCACAACCCTTGTGGGTTCTGTGCTACACCCTCCAATTGCTCATGGCGGTCATCGTCTCAACCATTGTCCACAATCATCAGCACCTTGCCATGTGGACGGTAAAATGGCTGAATGTCCTGACCGACAACATCCTGACGGTTTTTTACGGCTTTCCGGTTTTTGCCTGGATTCCGACCCACAATTCGAACCATCACGTTCACGTCAATAAAGAAGCAGATTACACGAAAACTTACATGGCTTCTGAAAAAAACAACTTGCTTACCCTGCTGACCTACCCCTCGCTCAGTGGTTTTAAGCAACAAAAAGCTGTGGGGAGCTATTTTGTTAAGCTCTACAAGGAGAACCGTCGTAAATTTTACTTCCACCTGCTCCAGGTCATTTCCCTGATCTCCTGGATTTTAGTGGCCTTACTGATCGATTGGAGGAAGGCTTTACTGTATGTGGTCGTACCGCAACAGGTTTCCTTGTTTACGGTACTCATTTTCAATTACATCCAGCATATCCATGCCGACGAGGAATCGGACTTCAATCACTCCCGCAACATGACCGGGAAGTTGCTGAACTTCTTTTTGCTCAACAATGGTCTGCACACGGCACACCACCTTTCACCGGGCATCCATTGGAGTAAGCTGCGGGAGAAACACGACCAGATTGCACCCAATATTGACCCACGGCTGAATGAAAATAATTTCGCCTGGTATTTATTGCGGGTTTACATTTTAGGGTTGTTTATCCCTTCCTGCCGCACACCAAACATGCGCCTGGAAAGAATGGGGAAATAACGGCGGCCAAAACCGCCTGTCATCAATCAACTAAAAAACAACACCAACAAGCATGAAAGTATCCGATTTTATCGAAGTAAAAGACCCCAAAGTAGCTGCCCGTTACCGCCAAACCAAAGCCCAGGCCGGTCATTTCGTCCAGGACTATATCAATGAGAAAATTGATATCAACCTCGACTTATTTGAAATGCTGAAGCATAAGGATGAAATATTCAACTACGACTACGTCTGGCATCACTATAAATTTTTCTTCTCACGTATGATCCCCGAAGTGGTAAGCCACTCCCAAAAGCAGGACGAAAGAATCGTGCGAAGCCATTACGACAATAAAAACGACCTGTTCAACTGGTTTCTCGGTCCCCGGATGATCTATACCAGTTGTTATTTCGAGAACGAAAACGAGACCCTCGAACAGGCGCAAGACAACAAAATGAATCTCATCGCCCGGAAAATGCAGCTAAAAAAAGGGGAGTCCTTGCTCGATATTGGCTGTGGCTGGGGTACGCTCGTGGCGCACATGGCCAGGTATTACGGCGTTGATGCCACCGGAGTCACGATCGCCCAGGCCGGTGCCGACTGGGGAACCCGTCAAATTGAAGAATATGGCGTGTCGCCGGAACAGGCCCGAATCTGGCGGATGGACTACCGGGATATTCCGCGCAATAAAAAATACGACAAAATAACCTGCCTGGAAATGGCCGAACACGTGGGCATCAAATATTTCAAAAAGTTCATGCGTCAAATCTACGATATGCTCGAAGACGACGGACTTTTTTACATGCAAATTGCCGGATTGCGGGAGCGCAGACACCTGCTGCAAAAAGAAAACCGGGAAGACCTCGTCTGGGGACTTTTCATGAACGAGTATATTTTCTCCGGTGCCGATGCCAGCATGCCATTAAACTGGGATTTGCAACGCATCGAAAAAGTAGGGTTCGAGGTACACAGCGTGGAAAATATTGGCATTCACTACGCCAAAACGATCCATTATTGGTACGACAACTGGATGCGTAATAAAGAAAAAGTACTGGAAAAATACGGAGAGCGCACCTTCCGTATTTATTCTATCTTTCTCGCCTGGTCTGTCTATATCGCAAGGCAGGGCGGCTCCACTGCCTATCAGATTGTCTGCCGGAAAAATCTGAACACAGCCGACCGCAACCGCTTTATCGGTAAAACGAACCTGGGCGAAACGGAACCCGTCAAATCTGCTAATAAAACCGCAGCTATAACGGCTTAAAATATTGTAAAAAAAAACGGCAGACATGAATCATGTTTGCCGTTTTTTTTTGCCATTGATAAAACGGGAGGCCGGATGCGGAATAAATTTTCCACTCATTAACCGCCACTTTTCCCGCACAGAAATTAGTTATAAATTAATGTTAAGCAGATGATATTAAATAAATCGGCACTTGAAAAAAGCCAATTATCCTCCCAAAGTTAATCCGGGATTTCGCTGCGCTCAAACTGCCAACTGCCAACTGCCAACTGCCAACTTAACCCCCGGCGAGCAATTATTTATCGACATAAAAAATTGTTACGGTTTTATTTTTGATTTTACCTGATCCAGGTTTTGGATAAATAATTCCAAATTTGGATCGTTCTGTTTTTTGGCCAACTCAACTGCCTTTTCGTAACTTTTTACGGAGGCCTCCAATTTTCCATTCATAGCCAACGCTTCGCCGTAGCTATCAAAAACATTTGCAGACTCGGGAAATAAAAGGGTATTTATTTTAAAAATTGCTTCTGCCGTCTCCGGCTTTTTATATTCCATTAAATAATCATATCCCATCGCATTGATCGATCCTTCTTCCAGTAAACCTGATTTACGGCAATTTTCAATATTTTTTAAAATCGTTTCGTCGTTGGCAGCAGCATGGTATTCATCAAGGCTCTTTTGTAAATCTGTCAATAAAGCTTTGTATTTTTCATTTAATACCGTCCGGTAATTTTCGGCTTGTATTTTAGCCAACTCGTGCGCCTTTTCCAATGCTTCTTCTGCGGTCGTTTTCACCTCCGGTTCAACGCCGATGCCCTCCCAATTTGTTTTTGTAACAGGGTTAATAGCACGGCCGGTTGGAATGAATACCTGCAATTTTTCATTTATTAAAAAACTACCGCCGGGGTTCGCCCCTCCACCGGTCGTTTCACCAACCAGGGTAGCTCTTTTTTGAGTCTGCATATTATAAGAAAATTCTTCCGCACCGGAAAAAGTATAATGACTGGTAAGAATAAATAAAGGCACGTCGGGTATTTTCTTGCCGCCTACCTGATCCAAAGTCCAAAACTCATCGGTGCGGTCTCCGTTGCGCCAATACAAGCTGTTTAAATGAATTTTTTTATCGAAAAAATAACTGCATAAATATTGCACCATGCCCGGGCTCCCTCCGCCATTTTTCCGCAGATCAATGATTATAGCATCGGCAGTGGACAATAAACTCATGTAATGATCTGCAACGGGAGCTCCCCAGTCCATGCCGGCAAAACCACGCAAATCGAGATACCCAACATTACCTTCCATAATTTTTGCTTCGCGAAAACCAGCCATAGTCTGCCGCCGTTCCGCCACGCGGTGCAATCGTTCTTCGATTATTTGCTCCGGTGTATTTTCTGTGGCCCGATAAGGTGGCACCGGCCGGATTCTCATGTGCTTATCCTTGTTGATGGCCTGCACCGATTCCGTTAATGCCGTCCCAAAAGACGCCAGGGTCTTATATTCGTCAAACTGTCCCGACTTTAAAAGAGCATTCAAATGATCCGCTGTGTTTTGTGCTACCTGAGGAAATACATAGTGTTCATTCATTAACTCGTTTAAACGCTGAACCGAAGTCTCCTTAAATTCCCGGGTAAGCTCCGTTTCCTGAGCACAAAGTGCACAACAAGCAGAAAAAATAATGACCGCATTTAATGCGCATCGAATAATCCTTTTCATCATAAAATTTAATTTTTTTGAGCTTCTCCGAAATTCGCAAACCAGGACTTGATCAGTGAACACGCAGGCTCCGTTAGGTGATTTACAGGCATTTTGGAATTATCATTTTATGTGACGATTCATGCGGAGAAAACGTTACCTGTGACCAATAGACTTTAACCGATGAAATTGGTTGCCTGCACCTGCTGACCACGGCCATATAAATAAAAGATACTGGCAAAAAATGCTTATCTTCGCCTTCTCCAGTTATTTTCAGCGTTATTTCGATCCGTCAGCAAGACTTTTCCATTAATTCTGACCATAGCAGGCGGTATTTTTCAATTAAAATTCAATTATGGCCAGATCACAAGAATCATTTTCTAAGAAAGAAAGAGAAAAGAAAAAGCAAAAAAAGAAAAAAGAAAAGGCAGAGAAAAAGGCAGAACGCAAAGCAGAAGGTGGGGAGAAGAAGAGTTTAGAAGATATGTTTATGTACGTGGATGAATTCGGCAACCTCACCCCCACACCTCCAGACCCTTCTAAAAAAAGAAAAATCAAAAAAGAAGACATTGAGATCAGTGTCCCTAAACAAGGGGAAGAAGCTGCTCCGGACCCAATCCGCAAAGGAACGGTCAAATTTTTCAATGAAGAAAAGGGTTATGGCTTTATCATCGACAAAGACACCAACGAAAGTATTTTTGTCCATGCCAACAACCTGATGGATGAAGTGCGGGAACGTGACCGGGTCGTCTTCGAAGTAGAAATGGGAGCCAAAGGCCCGAACGCCGTGCGAGTCAAATTATTCGTGTAGGTTGCTCGCTGTACACTTGCTCAAAACAAAATGCCCCGGGGGAAATCCTCCGGGGCATTTTGTTTTGCAAAACCTTTGCAAACAGTATCTCTCAAACGCCTTTTTCCTTCTACAGGCAGATGATCAAAACAGCGGATTATTCAAAAGACGGAAAAACACCCGGTCAGTTAAGGGAAAGAAATAACAAAAAAGACCGCCTTCCCGGCATCAAAGGAAAAACAGGGAGAGCACACGCCGCAACTTTGCCCCCAGCCCAGTGCCTTCTTTTTGATCAGCAGCCCGATAAACCGCCTCTATATCGTCGCGGAGCAGCACGCCCATCAGGTCGCCATCTTCGTCGGTAACCGGCAGCACATCAAAAACCCTGGTATCAAATATTTCTTTAGCTTCTTCCAGAGTATTCTCTGCAGAAAGCTTGACCATTTCTTTGGAAATCAGGTCTTTGGCCCGCAGACTACCATCCTGACTGGTAAGGAACTTCATAAAAAACTCTTCCCGTAAAATAACCCCAACAAACTGAAGCCCTCTGACGACAGGCAGAAAGCGATTGGGAAAATGATCGAATATCTCACGGATGGTCTGGATATCGGCCGCAGCCTCTACTATGGTACAGTTGGTGGTCAGAACGTTGACGATGGGTGCTGTCTTTTTCATCTTTCTCAATAATTAATAATATGTGGAAATAAGCTGCCTTTGGTTATTTTTTATGGGTTTACCATTTGGAGCTGTGAATGAAGGAGTAAGACCAGTTTATAACGAAAATTCTGTGGGAGAAAAGTATAGACCAGGTTCGCAAATTATTAATGGAGCAAAAGCAATACCAAAATAATAGGCCGGCAACCGGCAAATGCAGCCCTGCTGGCCATAACGGCTCACCAAACCTTTGCAGCCTTCTTTTGTTTCATTCTAACATTTGTAATATTGCCTTTTCTGAAATCCTGATTTCGTCTTTTGACCATTCGCCGGCCTTCTTTGGATTCATTCACACAGATAGCCGGCCCTGTTCACCAATACATCAACATCATGACCGCTGAACTGACCGTAGCACAAAAAAACTTAGAAAAAACAGGTTATCTGAACATGGAGGTAGATCCTGCCCTTGACCTGTTTGAAGAAATTGAAAAGCTGAAAAAGGAAAAAAATGCCATTCTGCTGGCACACTACTACCAGGATTCAGAAATTCAGGACGTAGCCGACTACATCGGTGACAGTCTCGGCCTTTCCCAGATGGCTGCCAAAACGGAAGCGGATGTGATTGTTTTTGCCGGGGTACATTTTATGGCCGAAACTGCCAAAATGTTAAGCCCAGGTAAAAAAGTGCTGCTCCCCGACCTTAAGGCCGGTTGCTCGCTGGCCGATGCCTGTCCGGCGCCCGTGTTTAGAAAATTCAAGGAGAAATACCCCAACCACATTGTGGTCAGCTATGTAAACACCACTGCGGAAATGAAAACGCTGACCGACATCTGTTGCACATCGACCAATGCCGTACAGATCATCGAAAGCATTCCCAAAGACCAGCCGATTATCTTTGCCCCGGACATTAACCTCGGAAGGTATCTGGTAAAAAAGACGGGCCGGGACATGGTACTTTGGAATGGTGCCTGCATGGTGCACGAAATTTTTTCGAATGAAAAAATAACCAAACTCATGCTCCGTCACCCCGAGGCCAAACTAATCGCTCATCCGGAATGTGAAAGTCATATTCTGGAAAAGGCCCACTACATCGGCTCCACTACCGGCCTGCTGAATTTTACGATAAATGACCCGGCAACAGCCTTTATTGTGGCGACCGAGTCGGGTATCCTGCACCAAATGGAAAAACGCTCACCGCACAAGACTTTCATCCCCGCCCCACCCAATAACACCTGCGCCTGCAACGATTGTCCGCACATGAAACTCAACACCATGGAAAAACTTTATCTCTGCATGAAATACGAAATGCCCGAGGTGACCTTGCCCGACTGGGTCATCAGGGAAGGTGTAAAAAGTATTGACCGGATGCTGGAAATTTCGGCGAAGGCGGGATTGTAAAATGAGCAACTTGCGTTGCTCCGCATATTCCGAAAAATTTGATTAAAAAAAATAGCTGCGTAGATTACCTGAAATGTATCTACGCAGCTATTTATTTTAAATGTTCGGCAATACCGTTTTGGCTCTTTCCTTTTCAGGCAGCCACCTATTTCTTACCAAACGCAATATCCAGCACCTCTCCCATCCGATCCACATAATGGAACGTCAGTCCCGATAGAAAATCCTGATTGATTTCCTCCACATGTTTTTGGTTCTGCTCGCAAAGGATGATCTCTTTGATGCCGGCCCGTTTAGCCGCCAGTATTTTTTCTTTGATGCCGCCTACCGGAAGCACTTTTCCCCGCAGGGTGATCTCACCGCTCATGGCAAGAAATGGCTTAACCCGCTTTTTGGTGAAGGCGGAAGTCAGCGCCGTCAGCATGGTTATGCCCGCCGACGGGCCATCCTTGGGAATTGCACCTTCCGGGATATGAATGTGAATATCATTTTCTTCAAATAACTTTGGTTCAATGCCAAACTTCTTGGCATTCGCCTTAATGTAGGTGAGCGCCGTCGATGCCGATTCCTTCATCACCGAGCCAAGGTTGCCGGTCATTTTCAGGCCGCCTTTCCCTTTGTTGAGGCTGGTTTCGATAAATAATATTTCCCCTCCGACTCTGGTCCAGGCGAGGCCAATGGCTACCCCGGCGGGCTGTTTTTCTTTATAAATATCTTTAGTGAACCGAGCCGGGCCGAGCATGTCCTTCAGGTGGACCGGCTTGACGTTTTTGTCGTACTCCTCCTCCATGGCCACGTATTTGGCAATCGACCGCATCACGCCGGCAATTTGCCGGTTGAGGCTGCGCACGCCCGATTCACGGGTATAACCTTCAATGAGGTATTTCAACAGCGTCTTGTTGAGCGTGACGTCCGTCGCTTTCAGGCCGTGCTCCTTGCGTTGTTCCGGAATGAGGTGGCGGCGTGCGATTTCGGTCTTTTCCTCCATCGAGTAGCCGTTGATATAAATAATCTCCATCCGGTCGAGCAACGCCGGCTGAATAGAGTTGAGCGAATTGGCCGTAGCGATAAACATGACCTTCGACAGATCGTATTCCAATTCCAGGTAGTTGTCGTAGAACGTCGAGTTTTGTTCCGGGTCCAGTACTTCCAACAGCGCCGAAGATGGATCGCCCCGGAAGCTTTTGCCTACTTTGTCGATCTCATCCAGAATAAACACGGGGTTATTCGACCCGGCTTTTTTAATAGACTGAATGATCCGGCCCGGCATCGCGCCGATGTAGGTTTTGCGGTGACCGCGCACCTCCGATTCGTCGTGGAGGCCACCGAGCGACATGCGGATGAACTTCCGCTGGATGGCATTGGCGATAGATTTACCGAGGGAAGTCTTCCCAACGCCGGGAGGGCCCACCAGACAAAGTATGGGAGCTTTCATGTCCCCTTTCAACTTCAGCACCGCCAGATGCTGGACGATGCGTTCTTTCACTTTTTCCAGGCCATAGTGGTCTTTGTCCAGCACCTTCATTACCTGTTTGAGGTCAAAATTATCCTCTGTGTATTCTTCCCAGGGCAGGTCAAGCAACAGCTCCAGGTAGTTCATCTGGATGGCGTATTCCGCCACCTGTGGATTCATACGGCGCAATTTGTTGACCTCTTTGTCGAATGTGGTTTTGGCTGCTTTTGGCCAGGCTTTTACTTTGGCCCGATCTACCAGTTTTCGCAGTTCTTCCTCCTGCGGGTTTTGGCCAAGTTCCTCCTGGATCGTCTTGAGCTGTTGGCTGAGGTAGTAGTCCCGTTGTTGCTTTTCAATGTCGGTCCGCACCTTGCTCTCGATCCGGCCTTTCAGTTCGAGCAACTGGAGTTCATTGTCCATTTGCTCCAGCAGCGACACCGCTTTTTTATTGAGGTCGTCCTCTTCGAGCAAGGCCTGTTTCGCCACGAGTTTTGCTCCCAAATTGGAAGCGATAAAGTTGATGAGGAAACTGGGGTTGTGGATATTCCGGATCATGACCACCGCTTCGCTGGGGATGTGCGGAGACAACTGAATGATATCTTTGGCTTTGTCGGTGATCGTTGCGACCATCGCCTCAAATTCCATCTTTTCGGACGGCATTACATAGCTGAGTTCTTCGACCGACCCTTGCATGAACGGGGTTTCGGAAATCATTTTCACCAGGCGAAAGCGCTTTCTACCCTGCAGAATGGCGGTGGTGGAGCCATCGGGCATCCGAATCAGTTTGATGATCCGGGCCAGGGTTCCCACCTCGAAGAGGTCTTCGGAAGTTGGATTTTCGATCTTGGGATCCTTCTGGGAAAGCACCGCCACAATGCGGTGATGATCGTAAGCTTTCTGGATGGCCCGGATGGACTTATCCCTGCCCACAGTGATCGGGATAACGACCCCGGGAAAGAGGACGGTATTCTTTAACGCCAACACCGGCAGCACCTCCGGGTAACTATCCTGAATGTGTTGTTCATCTTCCTCTTCTATGGTGATAAGGGGCATGAATTCGCCTTCTTCATCAAAACCATCCGTCGCAAATATTTCTTCAAATAAAGGCATGTATTGTATTTATTTGGGTGGTTCAGCCCCAATCCTGTTCAAATCGGTACGACCGTTCCAGCCCTTTATGATTTTATAATTCTCCGCCAAAATGACAGTGGAATGTTTCTTTCAACTCCCGCTGACCGGGGGTCAACATTTGTGCCACCGGCATTGAGCGCTTTCGCTTGCAAATTTTGGCATAAAATAATGCAAAATAGGCGAAAAGTCATGGAATTAAAGATAGCGAGGCGACAAATAGACAGGTTGCCAATTGCCCGGTCAGCCCCCCCCTTCCAGGAACGCGGACGGTCAGCTCAACAGCAGGTACACCAAATTTAAAACGATCGTAAATACCGGCAGAAACAATACCCACGCCTGCCAACCTTTCAATGGCTCCATGACCCCTTGTTCGTTGATGTGCGGCACATTTTGTACGGCATCGTACACAAGGTTAAACGTAGGATCGTAGCGGTCGTAGAGGACGATTTCGGTCTCTTCATCTTCCACTTTGTCCGTCTCGTGGGTACGGCAGTTTGCCAGGTACTTAGTTCCTTCGTGCTCAAATTCAAAGCTGTATCGAAACTCCGGCATGACCGACCCGCCCTTCCGGATCGTTTCGCCGGTTGCGTATTTGTTGGTCAGCCGGCCCCGGGTAAAATCCCCGATTTTCAACAAGCGAATGATGCGTAAATTTCGCCGAAGTGGTAACAGCAATAATAAAAACCCAAAAAGCGGAACGATCAAAAACCAGTCGGCCTTGGAGGAAAATTCATGTCGCCGAAGCCCGACAATAAAGTTTTTCTGCGGGTTGTCGGCATCATAGCGGATGAAAACGATCTGATGCGGGTCAAATTTTTTTCCTACCGAAAAACTCTCTCCTAAATAAATCTGACCATCCAACCCAAAGGAATGCCGGTACTTCCAGATGCGGGCCGTTCCCTCCACCGTCCGGGTTGAGTCGGCAGCAATAATGTAGCCCGCTTTCGACTGCCAGTTGACGCCACGTTCCTCCAACAGCAACCTCGCTTCCGAATGAACGGCCACCGTCCAGAAAAACACCGATCCCATGGCCACCAGCAACCATCCCACCTGACTGGCCATATCACCAACCAGCAAAATAGCCTGGCTCACGGCGTCCAACCGCCGCGGCGGCAGCTCTTTTAAATAGCGGGGAGGTCTGGGTTGTGGTAACTGGCTCATTACTTTTGCTCGCTCCGAAAGACCAACAGGGGCAATGGTACTGGCCGGAAAGGCCGGATAACGGCCCCTTGTTTATTAAAGATCAAAGCAACTATGAAAAAGGTTTTCTCATTCATATTGGCAAATGTACTGCTTTCCGCAATGGCATTTGCACAGACACAAACCGTCCGTGGCACGGTGACGGATCAGGGTAATGGCCTGCCCCTGACCGGCGCTTTTGTTTTTGTGGAAATAACCGGCACTGGTCAGAAGATCGCTGCCACAACTGACTCTCTGGGGCAGTACCGCCTCGAAAAAGTGCCGGTTGGAAGGCAGCAGGTGCAGGCCAGTTACCTTGGATACGAAACCGCCAACCTGCCGGGGCTGCTCATCGAGACGGGTAAGGAATTTATTCTGAACATCCAACTGAAAGAAAAACCGGAAGCACTGGGTGAGGTCGTCGTGACAGCTGCCGCCGAAAACAACATTCCGCACCCGCTGAGCACTTACACGCTGAAAGTGGAGGAACAATTCCGCTATCCAACCACCTACTTCGACCCCGCCCGACTGGCCATGTCGCTACCCGGTGTGGCCGGCGTGGACGACCAGGGCAACAGCATTTCCGTGCGGGGCAACTCGCCCGCTTCTGTACAGTGGCGGCTGGAAGGAGTGGACATCGTAAACCCCAACCACACCGCCAATGCGGGCACTTTCAGCGATCGGCCAACGGCAGCCGGTGGTGGCGTCAACATCCTCAGCGCCCAGTTGCTGGGCGCTTCCAATTTCCTGACCGGGGCCTACCCTGCCGGCTACGGCAATGCGCTCGGCGGCATCATGGATATGTATTTCCGCCAGGGCAATGACGAGCGGCACGAGTTCACCGCTCAGGCGGGTGTGATCGGAATAGATGCCGCAGCGGAAGGCCCCTCCCCCCTTGGGGTAGGCCGGGAGGGGGCTTCTTATCTGGTAAATTACCGCTATTCCTTTGTGGGTATATTGACGGCAGCGGGTGCCGATTTTGGTGGGGAGGAAATCACCTTTCAGGACTTGTCGTTCAACCTGAATTTCCCCGTATTAGACAATGCGGAAATCAGTTTTTTTGGCATGGGCGGGATGAGCGAAAACATCTTTAAATCACCGCTGGAGGAAGATAAAATAGCGGAGGAGAAAGAACTATTCAACATCGATTTTTCCTCAAAAATGGGTGCCGCAGGTGTGACCTTTAAAAAGCCATTGAATAAAAATATAAAAGTGCAGGCGACTGCCGTTTATTCGGGACTCAAACATGACCGCAGCGCAGTAAAAGTCGTGGATGTGCCGCAACCTACCCCCTGGAGCGACGACCGGATTAACGAAAATAAATGGGCATTTTCCGGGAAATTATTTTATAAAAAAAATACCCGACAAAACTGGGACATGGGTGTGCAGGCCGCGAGGGAACAGGCAGGATTTAATACATTTTTTACGGACAATTTTGGTACTGATAATTTTGGCGGGGAAATAACGGGCTGGCTTGTGCAGCCATTTATCAATACGCATATTTACCTGGCGCCAAAAATAAAACTGGACGCCGGTCTGCACGGACATTA
>JBFIJS010000027.1:0-14631 GCA_041600595.1 Saprospiraceae bacterium
GTAGAGGAGGGCGTGAGTATAGGAGACGGGAGCGTCATCGGCCCGCAGGTCTTTTTAGGTAAAAATGCGGAGGTTGGGAAAAACTGTGTTATCCACCCCGGTGTCAAAATTTACCACGCTTGTAAAATAGGCGACCACTGCGTCATCCACTCCAATGTGGTCATCGGTGCCGACGGATTTGGCTTTGCGCCCCAATCGGACGGAAGCTACCAAAAGATACCCCAGGTTGGCCATGTCGTTATCGAAGACCATGTGGAAATCGGAGCCAACACCACCATCGACCGGGCTGCTCTGGGGGCAACGATCATCCGGCGGGGTGCCAAACTCGACAACCTTATTATGGTGGCTCATAACGTGGAAGTAGGGGAAAATACCGTTATTGCAGCCCAGGCGGGTATTGCGGGAAGCACCAAGTTGGGCAAACAGTGCCGGATCGGCGGGCAGGCAGGGTTTGTGGGCCACATCGAAATAGCCGATGGCAGTCAGGTGCAAGCCCAGAGCGGCGTCGCAGCTCCGATCAAAGAGCCGGACCAGGCGGTCTATGGTTCTCCGGCGTTTTCTTACAAAAATTATTTAAAGTCCTATGCTGTTTTTAAAAAGTTGCCGGACTTGTTAAAAAGGATAAACCAATTGGAAAAGAAACTAAATGATGGCGATGGGTGAAGGATGAACAACAGCTCATTTCATCCTTCATCACTCAATGTTTACGATCAGAAAAATATTATGAACCAACGCACCATAAAACAAGCGGTCAATCTCAAAGGCATCGGTCTGCATACGGGTAAAGAAGTCAACCTGACTCTGCGGCCCGCCGAAGTGAACACCGGCATCCGGTTTCAACGAGTAGATATTAAAGAAAATCCGGTCATCAAAGCGGATGTCAGCAATGTCGTATCAACACTCCGCGGCACGACCATTCAGCAAAACGGCTTTCATGTAAGTACGATCGAACATGCATTGTCTGCGTTTTATGGAATGGGTATCGATAACGTCCTGATCGAGCTCGATGGCCCCGAAGTGCCGATCATGGATGGCAGCGCCAGGCCATTTATCGAAATACTGGAAGAGGCGGGATACGTGGATCAGGGAAAGGAACGCGACTACGTGGAGATCACCGAGCCGATGCGCTACTACGACGAAAACACGGGGGCTGAGTTGATCGCCCTGCCAGCCGACAACTTTCAGGTGACGACCCTGATCGACTTTGATTCGAAAGTGTTGGGTCAGCAATATGCTTCTCTGGATAAAATCAGCGATTTTCAAAAGGAAATCGCCCCTTGCCGGACGTTTGTTTTTCTTCACGAACTGGAATATCTGGTCGAGCACGATCTCATCAAGGGAGGAGACCTGAGCAATGCCATCGTTATTGTGGATCGGCTCATGAACCAGCAGGAACTGGATGTGCTGGCTGAAAAACTGGGTAAACCCAGTGTAACCATTGACAAAGAGGGTATCCTGAATACGACAGAGTTATACTTCAACAACGAACCGGCCCGCCATAAACTCCTGGATGTGATTGGCGACCTGGCTCTGGTTGGTAAGCCGATCAAGGGTAAGATCATGGCGACCAAACCTGGTCATACGGCGAATGTGGAATTTGCCAAATTGTTGAAAAAACTGTACACCGAACAGCGCCGTCTGAAAGGGGTTCCGAAGTACGATCCGAATGCGGAACCGATTTATTCGGCCATGGAAATTGCCAACTATTTGCCCCATCGTTATCCTTTCTTTTTGGTGGACAAAATCATCGAACTGGGCGACGACTACGTGGTCGGGGTAAAAAATATCACGTTCAACGAATACTTTTTTCAGGGGCATTTTCCCGGTAATCCTATCTTTCCCGGCGTCCTGCAATTGGAGGCACTGGCACAGGCAGGTGGTATCCTGGCGCTGTCGCAGGTCGGTGACCCGGGCAACTGGGATACGTATTTTGTAAAAATAGACGGGGTTAAGTTTAAACAAAAAGTCGTGCCCGGAGACACCCTCATCCTGAAAATGGAGCTGACCGCCCCGATCCGCAGAGGACTGGTACAGATGCACGGCAGCGCTTTTGTGGGTAATAAACTGGTGTCGGAAGGAGAACTGACGGCGCAGATCGTCCGGAGGAAGGAGGAGGAGAAAGAAGTGGAACGCTCGGCGGCCCGGTAGAAGATGCCTGGCCGGTTAGTTGGGGATTTGTCGTTTGAGAAGCAAACCGAAAGTTTGGAGCGGCGAGAGAAGGGGGCCTTTAAAATTTCCTTAACATTTCACACAATAAAAGGAAGCGTTGATAGTTTTAGGGACGTTAAGATAGCAAGTGGAAAATACCGGGGGGTATTTCATCAAGAAACACAGTTGAATAGCAACAAAATTTTACACCTTCATTCTAAGTTTTATCTGTCGCTGACCGCACCTTTTTCTATGGTGTTTTCTGCTGTGTGTAACAAGTCTGCATCTGAATTCCGCCCAAAAGGACTACCTTTCCCCCCGTTTTTCATGAACATTTTAGCAAAAAGAGCATAAGCGAACGAAGAAAAAAAGCCACATTCCCGGGACATTCAGGTTCACGGCCACAATGAATTACTTTTTCTTTTTCCTTATTTCAACTTCATGTAGTTGGGTGAAAAAAACGGTTTGCTTTGGGTTGGTACACAACAAGGTCAGCCCGTTTATTTCATCAAAAACAAAAGAGAATCGGAAACGAGAACACCAATTTTTAATTGTAAATTTTTGAAATGAAAATTACTACTGAACAGCCGCAAGTGTTGCCTTACCTCAATGGTAACGGACAGGCATTACGGCACATACACCCCGATGCCAAAATCGGTCAGAACGTGACGGTTGAACCTTTCACGACGATCGGTGCCGATGTAGAAATCGGTGACGATACCTGGATCGGACCCAACGTGACCATCATGGATGGTGCCCGGATCGGCAAAGGTTGCAAAATATTTCCCGGAGCGGTCGTGGGGGCAGTCCCTCAGGATCTGAAGTACAATGGTGAGTACAGTCTCGTGGAACTCGGCGACCGCGTCATCGTCCGCGAGTACGTCACCCTCAACCGGGGGACCAAAGCCAGCCACATGACCCGTATCGGGGCAGGTTCCCTGCTCATGGCTTATGTGCACGTAGCCCACGATTGCCACATCGGACGAAATTGCGTTCTGGCCAATGGCGTAACCCTGGCCGGCCACATCGAGCTGGAGGATTATGTGATCCTGGGTGGCCTGACGGCTGTTCATCAGTTTGTAAAAATCGGCAAACACTGCTTCGTCGGTGGTGGCAGCCTGGTGCGCAAAGACATTCCTCCTTTTGTCAAGGCAGCCCGCGAGCCGCTTTCTTATGCCGGCATCAATTCGGTTGGTTTACGCCGCCGGGGGTTCTCCGCCGAGCAAATCCATCACATCCAGGATATTTACCGGATCCTTTTTGTCAAAGGAAACAATACTTCCCAGGCGGTAGAAATCATTGAAACGGATTTAGACGCCACTCCCGAAAGAGATTACATCCTTGAATTCATCCGCCGTGCCGATCGGGGTATCATGCGGGGTTTTCAACAGATCAACGGGAGGAAATAGATCGTCGGTGGGGGCTGTATCATAAGTTGACGAATGTTGATGTTGGTTTGGTAAGTTGATATTTAAGACACTGGAAAACCATTCTTTAAATCAACTCGATCAACCTCTTGATACAGCCTCTACCCAACCATCCGGCCATCCTGCCATGGAAATTTCACTCCACCAAGTCTCCAAACGATACCGCTACGACTGGGTTTTCAAAGGGATCGACTTCCGGTTCCAACCGGGTGGTCGTTACTCCCTCACCGGACCAAACGGCAGCGGTAAATCGACCCTGATGAAGGTCTTGTCCGGTCACCTGACGCCTTCCAAAGGAGACATCTCCTTTTCCATTGGAGATAAAAAACTGGCCGTGGAAGAGGTGTACACCAACCTTAGTTACGCTGCACCCTACATAGAATTGATCGAAGAGTTTACCCTGTCGGAAATGCTCCATTTTCATCAACAATTCAAGCCTTTCCTCCACGGCATCACCCCCGCATCGATCACCGAACTGCTTGCCTTTCCCAAAGCAAAAAACAAAGAAGTCCGGCATTTTTCCTCCGGTATGAAACAACGCCTGAAACTGGCGCTTGCCCTCTGTTCTGATTCTACTTTCCTTCTGCTCGACGAACCCACTACCAATCTGGACCGGCAGGGCGTCGAATGGTACTTGCGTCTGGTTGAACAATACCTGGGCGACCGGACCGTCGTGGTTGCTTCAAATGTGGAGGAGGATTATGGTTTCTGTGAAACGGGGTTGAACATACTGGATTACAAGTAGTGGACGTGTTTTGCAAGGACGCAGGTGCTGCAAATTAAGCTTTCCTGGAGAGGCAAAGGTGCGAACCCGGCTGGGTAATACCGGGTGAATAATTGATCTCTACAGTTGGAAAAGGCTAAACCTCGATCGTCATACCCATATCTGAAAAGAGGATTTCCCCGTTCAGGTTGCGTTCCCGGTAAATTCCTTTGAGCAGGCGTAACGGCTCTCCCAGTGGCTCGTCCGACAAGTCGAATGTCCCAAAATGCATAGGAACTAAATGTTTGGCATTCAGGTCGTTATAGGCTTTGAATGCGGCTGACGGGCTCATGTGATTTGACTGCATAAACCAAACCGGGGCGAAGGCACCAATACCCAGAAAAGCGTAGTCAATATTGGGGAAAAGATCGGCGGTGGACTTAAAATGACTACCGTAGCCGGAATCACCGCCAAAATAGATGGTCGAGTTTCCGGTTTCAAAAACAAAAGCTCCCCACAATCGCTGGTTCAGGTCTGTCAGGAAGCGGCGACACCAATGGCGGGTAGGCAGATAGGTTATTTTCAGGTCGTTCTTTTCATCGGCGAATTGCTGGTACCAGCCCATTTCCGTGATGTTCTCTTTTTTAAATAAATGGGAAATGACTGGCGTCATATTTAGTCCGCAAATGACCCGGGCCTGCGGGTTGTTTTTCGCCAACAATTTCAGGCTGGGCAGGTCGCAGTGATCGCGGTGGTCGTGGGTGAGCAGGATGTAGTCCAGGTTGTCAAACTTGCCGGGGTCGACGGGCAGTTCAGAGTAGCGCGGCATCAGGAAAGAGAGTTTTCCAAAAACGGGATCGACCAGAATGTTTTTGCCATTCAACCGGAAGAAGAACGAAGCATGGCCCAGCCAGACGAACAGGTCTTTGTTGTTTTTCAGAAAACCATCACCCTTGATGACGTTGGCTTGCCAGTCTTCCTGTTTTTTTGCCTCTGCGTAGGGGTTGGGTTTGGTTTTCCATTTGAGGATGTCGATCCAGGTCAACTCAAAAGGGTAATCAGGATGGTAGAAACTGCCGCTGTTATTGACGGGGTTGCCTTCGTAGTTTTCTACAATAAAAGGAAGATCCGGGTTTGATTGAAAATTCATGAAAAAAGCATGTCTTGATCAGGGATTGTTAATGCCGGACAAATAGATGGTTGAAAACGCTGAGACGATGGCGTTGATAGCCTTGTAACCGGCTTTAGCAGCGGCCCAAAGCCTGTGGCCGGGCTGTACAGATATGCACGACTACATCCTTTGATCAAATAATTTTGGGTAAATATCAGACCTGATACTTGAGGTCTTCCAAGAAACCCCTCAACTTCTGCAATGTTTGCAAAGTCTCTTTTTTTTGTTGCAAGTACCCTTTTTGCTCTTTGAGAATGCGTTGCGCACCGGCGAGGGTGTAACCCTTTTCTTTGACGAGGTGGTAGATTTCTTCAAACTGACGGACGTTTTCCTGTGTGAAACGACGCTCTCCTTTACTCGATTTGTAGGGCCGCAGGTATTCGAACTCCTGTTCCCAAAAACGCACCAGAGACTTGGAGACGTCGAACATGTCCGCCAGTTCGCCAATGGAATAGTATCGTTTGGTAAGGTTGTCAGTTGGGCTTGCCATACGGGGTAGGTTTAGTCGATGCCAGACAAAACAGGCTGTGCCGGTAGCCAGGGTTGCAGCATCGTATATAATGCGATTTTACTAAAAATCAGTGGAACTGTTCCAACATCCGGCCATTTATTTAAAAGTATCCGGTGAAATGAAAAGACTGCCAGTTTGATTGAGAGAGACTTGTTTGACCAGTTCCGGGCAACGGAATGAAAATGTTTTTTACACCGTGTCCCGGCACCCATTCATTTCCTGCCCAAAAAATACTTCCGGTAGTAATCGTTGTAACTTTTTTTCCACCGCATAGAAGCATTTACATAGAGTTTGGACAGGCGGGGTTTGGCGTCTGTGAGCACATCTACATCGGAGGTGTCGATCTGATTTGGATGGAGAAAATGGACGTACAGATCATCGATTTCCTGAAAGCCCGGCTCCTGGAAATGCGCCCGGGAAAAATCCTTTTCAGTTTCACTGGCCAAAAAAATCAGGTTGCGGGTGTCTTCCGTTCCGGGGGTAGCCAGGATTTCGGTGTGAAAACCCGAAGCCAAAAATGTTTTATAAACGCTTCTGGCCGCCTGACCGGTTTCTCCTTTAATGAATCCATAAAAATTCGCCATGATCATCCCGCCGGGGTTGAGGATGCGGCGGGCATCGGCAAAGCCCTCCAGCGTCATAAGGTGTTCGGGAACCGACTCGCTGAGGAAGGTGTCAAAAACGATGATGTCATATTTTTTTTTGGCAATACGAATAAAATGGCGGGCATCGTCGATGAAGACCCGGGTGGAAGGGTTCATGTTGAAATATTTTACCGAAACATCCCAGATGCGTTTGTCGATTTCAACCACATCAACATCAAATCCGAGCCGGTCAAATTGTTTGACCAACGTGCCTCCACCCAGCCCCAGCAACAGGACTTTACTGCCTTTGGGAAATATGCTGGCGGCAGTCGGGAAATAATTGGCCCAGGACCAGATGCTGTATTGCAGGTCGTTGTCGAGCCCGACGTAGGTCTGCAAGGTGTTGTTGACAATAAGGCCCCGCCCCATCCGGGCATCGGGTGTGATGTCGTAAGACGGCAGGTCCACGACTTTTACCTGGCCGAGAATGCCTTCGGATTCATAAAGGACATGGTAATTGGCGGGATATTCCTGGACCCGGGTTATTTTCCAGCCCCCGACGATGATCATCAAAGCGAGGAGCGCGCCGGCTAATTTCTGTTTTCTTTTAATCAAAGAAACAGCAGGCAACCCCGCCAGCAGAAAACCGGTGATCACGGCAGGTTTCGACACCCCGAACTCCGGAATGAAATAAAAACCCATCAGAAAGGTAAAGAGGATGCCTCCGACGGTGGAAATGGCATACACATTTCCCGCACTGCTGCCGGCGCTGTCGGCATCCTGGGTGAGCAGGTTGATGATGACGGGCGAGGTCATGCCCATAAAAACCAATGGCGGAAACATGAAAACCAATAAAGAAAGAATAGCGCCGACCTGCAGGCTCATTTCGATGGTCGCCTCCATGATCCACTGACTGGTCACAGGCATAATGGCCAAAAACAGCCCGGCCACGACGAGTATCCAGAATAATAAGCGCTCATCGTTCACATATTTTTTTGAAAATACACCGCCGAGGAAGTAACCGGAGGTAAGGCCCATCAGGGTGAGGCCCAGAACGGCAGCCCAAATGTACAACGATGTACCAAAGAAAGGGGCCAGCGTCTTGGCCCCGACGAGTTCACAGACCATAACGGAACCCCCTTCGAGGAACGATAAGAAATATAGGAATGCGCGCGGAGTCTTCATTATTTACTTTTTGTTTTGGGTAAAAGTAGGGAAACCTGTTTTATTTAAAAGAAATTGGGGAAGCAGGATGCTGCCTCCCCAATGTTTACAGTGCTAAATTTTTGATTGCTGTTGAATGCCTGATCATTAGTGGTGCGCGATCGGGTCCGGATTTCCGTCGGGGTCGAATTTGACCGTCCCATCGGTGGTGATGCCGCCGATCAGGAGAATACCGCAAACATGCGGAGCAGCCATAGACGTACCACTAATCGTATTGTAACCGCCATCTTTCCAAAGAGAGGGGATGCTGACGCCAGGTGCGCAATAATCCACCGGTGGATTACCGTAGTTGGAAAAACTTGCCCAGTTGTCGCTGGCGTTCATCGCTGAAACCGTATAAACATTTGGTCCATTGGCACGGGCGGGAGAGTGGTTGTTGGCATCGTCAGATTCATTGCCGGCGGCCAGGACAAACGGGCAGTTGCATCCGCTACCGCCGGCCGCTGCGATGACTGCATTGTCAAGCGTTGTGGAAACGCCGCCGCCCAGGCTCATATTGGCTGCATCGTTGTTGCCGGCAACACCTCCCACATAATCGACGCCGGCAATGACACCGGAAAAGGAACCACTGCCTCTTCTGTCCAGTACCCGGACTGCAACGACCGTAGCTCCCGCAGCAACTCCGACCACACCGATGGTATTATCAACTGCAGCGACCGTTCCGGCAACGTGGGTACCGTGGCCATTTTGGTCGTCGGGAGTCGAGTTGCCTCCCAGGAAAGTCACCGAATTGGCGACATCTACATTGAGATCAGGGTGATCGAGGTCGATACCTGAATCAATGATATACGCTTTACCGGCATTGGTGCCGTCGATGGCACCACCTACCCGTGTGACACCCCAGGGAGTGGTCTGTCCGCCACCACCGCCACCGCCCGGAGGGCCGCCCATCATGACGGATACGGTTTGATCCTGCTCGATGTAGGCGATCTGTTCGTCGCGGCGCAGTTGCTCGATTTCTTGTGCGGTGGCATCTTTCAGGGCAAAGCCTTTAATGGATGAGCCATACACGAACATCACTTTGGCAAAATTGATATTGTTCCTTTGCAGGGTCGCTCTTACCTCTTCTTGCATGATGCTTTGGACTTCGGCGTAGGGTAACCTGGCCGACCCGCGATTAAAAGTTATTGCACCTTCCTGGTAAACAACAAGGTACTGGCCGGGGATAACTTCGCTGGTAAATGGAGCTACCGTTTCCTGCTGGTCAGGAGTGGTGGCAGCTTCACTGGCGAGGTCCTTATCTTTCAGACAACCAACAAACATGGCTGCGATCAGACAGGCGGTGAGGGTAATGAGTAAGTTTCTTTTTTTCATACTAATTCAATTTTAATTTAATGATGAAAACTAAGTAAAACGGGCCCCTGCAAAATGGCGCGGTCGTCTTTCCGTGTACCGTTGCTGGCGGTCGGACTTTTTGCCAGCCGAACGTGACCTGGTATGACGCTAACGTCTTTGGCAGAAGTTGGGCGAAACATCTTTCAGTGATTTATGGTAGATCAAAATTTAGCCGCTTCAGTTATGGAATCATTGATAAGTTATTGGGAATCAAATGTTTGTCCACGAACTCATCTGTTAATCGTTATGCATGGGGAGAATAACTTGTTTTTAATTTGTCGTTTGAAAGTTTCCAATTAAATGAACGGAATCTATGGTGGGGTACCTGAATATAGGGTAGGGTTACAGGTGCGAACAGGGGCCAAATATGATTTGGGTCGTTTTCAAATGATGGGTAAATCTATGGCAAATAATATCAGTGGCCAAATTCAATTTTAATAAATTTCAAAAAATTGGAATAAAAAATAAAAGAATACGGGGCGCTGGCAAGTCCTTCGCTTGCGACGAGTCAGGTGTCAAACCGATTGAAACCGGGAGTTTCCAATATGAATAATTGGCCAGGGAGGTGAAGGCTGTTGTTTTTTTTTAATACTGGGATGATCCACGCAAGAGCATGAAACGCAGCCGGAAAAGAACAGCGGAACAGAGATTTTTACAACTCAACGATGGTCACACCGTCTCCGCCTTCCTGCTGGGCCGGATGGTAGGTGCGTTTGATTTCCCGGTATTCCCGCAATTTTTCCCGAACCACATTGCGGAGGGCGCCGGTGCCTTTTCCGTGCACAATACGCAGGCTGTTGGCGCTGGAAAGGAGGGCCCGGTCGAGAAAATCTTCGACGATGGATAGGGCGTCGGTCATGGACATGCCGCGGATGTCGAGCTTGGAGTCAAAGTTGGCGCCGTTGCTCAGAGTATCCATTTTGACGCCGGTCTTGTTATTGGTATCGAGTGGTTCGTTGGCGTGGATGAGGTCGCGTAGTTTGACGGTCATCCGGATTTGCCCCATTTCGACGATGGCTTTTTTCTTGTCTACACTGATGACGGTGCCCAAAGCCGACCCCGCTCTCATTTTGACCGGGTCTCCTTCCTTGATCGGCCCTTTGTGCTGCTGACCCTCTTGCTGGTGAGTAGGCAGGGGCATTTCCTGGATCGAATCGTTGAGATGGGTGACGGTTTGTTCCAGTACCTTGCGCTCTTCTTTCAACTGCACCGACAGTTTCTTCGCCTTTTCGAGGTTTTGATTTTCCCTGATTTCCCGGATCAGCCGCTGGAGTTCTTTGTTGTCGCGGGCGGTTCCCTGGAGGGCGGTTTGCTTGAGTTCGAGTTTTTGTTTTTTACGACGGTATTCGAGATCGGTTTTTAGCTCGTCATAAATTTTAATGAGTCGCTTGAGTTGTTTTTCCTTTTCGGCCACGGAGGCAAGCTTTTCCTCGACATCCAGTTTTTCCCGCTGCAGATCAATGAGTAGTTCGTCGACGGCAATTTCTCCTTTTCCGGTTCGCTTGCGGGCGTAGTTGATGATCTGTTGGGGCAGGCCGCTGTTTTCGGCGATTTCAAATGCATAAGAACTACCCGGCCTGCCGACTTTGAACCGGTAGGTGGGGGTGAGGTGCTCCTTGTCGAAGAGCATGGAGCCGTTGACGATGCCTTTGTTTTTGAAGGCAAACATTTTCAGGTTGGAGTAGTGGGTGGTGATGACCCCATAGACCTGTCGCTGGTTCAGTTCTTTGAGAATCGCTTCCGCAATGGCGCCCCCCATTTTGGGATCGGTGCCGGAACCAAACTCATCGATCAGGATCAGGGAATTTTGATCGGCATGCTGCAGGAAGGTTCGCATATTGACCAGTCGGGAAGAGTAGGTTGACAGATCGTCTTCGAGCGATTGCTGATCGCCGATGTCGGCAAATATTTTATCAAAAACCCCCATTTCGGAAATTTCATCCATGGGTACCAACATGCCAGCCTGGAGCATGAGTTGCAGCAGTCCGACCGATTTCATCAATATGGATTTACCTCCGGCATTCGGACCACTGAGTACGACGATTTTATTGTGGCCGTGCAACTCCAGGTCGAAAGGGACCACTTCTTTTCCTTCTTTTTTAAATTTGAGAAACAACAATGGGTGTCGCCCCATTTGGATGCCGAGGTGAGGGATGCCTTTCGGCAAATGGCTTTCATGGGACGCCTCAGCTTTCTTTAAACGGGGGATGTGTCCCCTCATTTGCGAAGCAAGTCTTGCCTTGGCGTAAATGACGTCGAAACGAACGAGCAGTTGCAGGTAGTTGGCGACATCCTCCACGTAGGGCCGGAAGGTAGCGCTGAGTTCTTTGAGGATTCGCCAGATTTCCCGGCGTTCTTCCTGTTGCAGGTCGAAAATATCATTGTTGATGGCAATCACCGCTTCGGGTTCGATAAAGGCCGTGCGTCCCGTGGCCGATTCATCGTGAATGATGCCCCTGATTTTTCGCTTATGTTCGGAAGGTGCGCTGAAAACACGGCGGCCGTTTCGGATCGAC
Organism: Saprospiraceae bacterium; assembly: GCA_041600595.1. Classification (GTDB taxonomy): domain Bacteria; phylum Bacteroidota; class Bacteroidia; order Chitinophagales; family Saprospiraceae; genus UBA6168. The sequence continues at coordinate 11,620 of JBFIJS010000027.1, forward strand.
TCTACATTATCGGTGAGCCATCCCTTATCCCGGTATTCCTGAATAAGGATGCGGAACACCTTGTCCATATCCCGTTGCCGGCTGGTGATCTGACTACGAATTTTGGAAAGGGTAGGGGAAGCGTTGGGTTTGATATTGCCTTCATCGTCGAACACCCGCTGAATGGCTTTGGCCAGTTGGGCGTCGTAGTCGAAAGGGCGAATGATGTCGAACAAGTGCGGATAGATCTGCTTCCGGTCTTTGTCAAAAAAGCGGAAAATGTCCCCGGAGATGAGTAACACGTTGAGGATGCGCCGCCAGGCTTCTTCGGGGAGCACGTAGTCTTCGATGTGCAGGTATTTCAGATCGGCGGCCAGGTCTTCGTAAGTAGAAAGCGGAAAACGGTCGTTTTGCTCCACGGTGATCTTGTATTCCCAGGTTTCATTGAGGCAGCGTTCAATCGTTGCGACATCCGTCATCAGGGGCAGTTTTCGGACTTCTTGTTTGCCCAGTTCACCGTAACACTCTTTTTCCAGCAGTGTCAGTATTTTATCGAATTCGAGTTTTTCGTAAAGATCTTTAGGTTCGAGTTGCATTTCTTTAAATTTCATGGCCAGCCTCAGACGGGGCAAATGTTGAAAATCTGTCCCACCTATCGTTCTATTGCAAAAGTACGGGAGTGACAACAAATGAAGCGGAGCGGAGTTCCGCCTGGCTTGGTTTTTCTTGAAAAAGGTGACGCGCACCAGTATTTACAATCTAACCTATAACAATTTGGACCAGAAAGGTTGGTCAACAATATTTTTCCTGCAAACTACATTATTTTGTGTTAAATTTGCGTTTGAGTTGTTGATCATTGGTTTACAGCAAGTTATGATGGCAAATTAAATGGCTGGATGGTTAGGATGGGTGGACGGTTGAGAAAACCTTCCAATCATCCCGACCATGTATCCTTTTAAAACCATAGTCAACAAACATGAATTCATCAATCCGTATCTTCTTCCCTTTCTTTTTCCTTTTTACCATTTCCATTGGCCATGCCCAGAATGTGCCCGATTTCACTGTGCAGGTCGGCAGTTTTGTCAACCCCAAACCGGTGGATTTTGAGCAACTGTCCAGTATGGGCTTTATTTATTCCACCCAACGGGCCGACAACCATACCGATATTTACCTTGGTGGCTTTACCTCCGATGAGGCGGCCAGTAAAGTGGTGGACAAATTAAAAACGCAGGGTTATACTAATGCCTTTGTTTCTCAATTGAATACAGAAGCGGGGATCAGCGAAACCGTCATCCAGCTCGATACCAAAACGTCGGGTGATAAGATCAATTGGGAAAAATATCTCAAAACCGGTAAGGTCTATGTGCTTCTCAATGGCAAGGAGGTCAAGATTTTATCCGGCGGATATGCCAGTATAGATGCAGCCAAAGCCCAGTTGCCAGCCATCAAATCGATGGGGTTTGCCGATGCTTTTGTGAAAAATGTCAACAACGCCCTGTTGCACGAAGTCGGTGAATTTGAGGCCGGAGGCCAGGCTAAAAAGCCATTGATCCCGCTGGATTTTTCGGAAAAGGAGGATGTACTGGCAAAAGAAAACGCTAAAAGTGATACCCCGGTGACGACCTACGAAGACGTAACGATCATCGTTCCGAAAACGGAAACTCCCAAAAAAGACGCTACGGTGGAACAACCCGTTTTGACGGCCAAAGGGGTGGAAGCTGCGGCACCAAAAAAGACAACCAATACCGATCCGGCGTTCGACTTCCGCGCTAAAATGCCTGACATCCGGGCGAAAGTAAAACGCACATCTGCCCTCGAATTGCAGAAAGTGCTGAAGCAGGAAGGCACTTATAAAAGCTCCCTGGACGGCTACTACGGTAAGGGCACCAGCGAAGGATACGACCTTGCCCTCCGTACCAATCATCAATTACAGAAATATACCATTCTCGCCCGTTACATGGATATTCCCGCTGCGGAAGCACCCAGCGGCTCCCTGCAAAATAGTATTAACAACCTTTGGCAGGACCCCCAGGCTGCGCTGGCCGAATTGAAGAAATCAAAAGCCCCCGTAGCCAAAGCGTACCGGGCCTATTTTCTTTTCGCCACCGAAGGCCACAGCTTTGAAGTAAATACCCTGATGAATGAAGCCATCAAAGAAGCAGGCTCAAAGGACGCCCGGGCCACTTTGCCTACCTTCGACCCCTACGCAACCTACGACTATCTGGACTTGAATCAACTGCTGACCCACCTGCGTTTTATCCACGAGACGACGAGGGAGGATGTCAATGTCCCCTGCTGGATGTTCCGCCGCCATCCCGGCACAGCGCTCAAAGCATTTGGGGAAATAAGCGGTATCAAATCGAGCCTGAGTATGCAGACCTGTGGTGGCTTCTGGGAATGGCAGGAAGTACAACTTCTTCATACCATCGCCTCCGACCTCTGTACCAGTGGCCAAATGAGCGAGAGCAAAATTGCCTCCAGCCAGACGGAACTGGCACAGCTCTACCTCGCCCCTGAATCTATGGGTTGGAACGAACGCAAAGCTCTGATGGACTGGGATGAGCGTACCTGGAAGGGCATTGATGGCTGGGCCACCCGTGACCCCTTACTGGCTGAGATCAGTACCGCATTAAAAATTTCCTATTTTCAGACTTATGTTCTGCTCGAAGATTTTTACATGGATGAAGGCTTTGATGAAAAAGATGCAAAGGGCCTGGCATTGGCAACGCTGAAAGCGTTGATCGGTGGGTATTTGGAGCGGTTTATTTGAGTTGGTTTTTTCAATAAATAAAAATGCCCGGTTGATTATTCGACCGGGCATTTTTGTTTAGTGGCTACTTTCCTTTTTCACCAACTCCTGCATCCCATAGTATTCGATCGCCTGCTGTTTGAGCGGGTTCGTGCTCCACTCCTCCCACTCGCAGGTGTAGGGGTTGTAGCCGCACTTGAGGGGTTTCGAGTGGATGTCTTCCGGGTCTTCGAGGTAGGCACGGCAATCGGTGCAGATATAGCGGAACTCGCAGTCTTTGCACA
>JBFIJS010000028.1:0-14470 GCA_041600595.1 Saprospiraceae bacterium
ACAAAATTTCCCGTGACAAAAAAGTTATTTTCCATTGTAAAAGCGGCGCCCGCAGTGCCAAGGCCATTCTTGAACTGGAAACCCAGTTCGGTTTCAAAAATTTATTTAATCTGAAAGGGGGCATCACTGCATGGTCAAAAGAAATAAACAGCAATATTCCCACTTATTAGATCATAGCCGGAATTTTGGCTTGCATATACTATTTTATTAAATCCAGTATTTTCCGATATTTAATAAAAAATAATTTACTAAATAATTAAATAAATTTATCAACGCTGACATTACATATAAATTCAACTATATTTTTTATAAAAATAAAATATTTACAAACAAAAAATACTTATTTCTACTTTAGAATTTTTCTCACTAAATAGTAGCCGGCAAAAAAAGCAAAGAATAAATTCAGCCAGAAAAAAACCCACTCATCTTTTATAAAACTATATACAACGATCAATAAACTTCCAGAGGTTAGCGCCAAGTCCCGACGCATCGTGTTTCCTTGAAAAACATAGCCTAACCCCACTAAAATAAGGCCTGAAATAAAAATGATAATATAAATTTCATCGAATAAAAAAAAGGCCCAGATGGTCAAAAAAGAGCCCACAGAACCGACTCCCAGCGCTTTCCATTTATCCGGAAAATTAAGCATCATTACAATAGTTGCAAAAAATATAAGCACTTCCAGCAATACAAAATAAATCACGCCATCACCTAAATATTGTAAAATAGCATAAAGCAACATAATTGAATTTCCAATTAAAAAAAACCAATTTTTAATTGACTCTTTTGGATGTTCTATATATTTTTTTTCCGGCCAGGCAGCACCAATAACCAATAATAACGAACCAACTATTCCAACCATTAAAGGATCAACCATACCTTATTTTTTATCATTTTATTTAACAGCTATTTAATCAAAAATCCATCAACAATCTGGCTTTGAAAAAAAACACTTCACTTAAATTATTCAACTATGTTGTCACAAATTAAAGCCGTCTCAAAATTAGACGAATTCCTGCAAAATCCTATCTTTAGGCCCGCAGATATTTCACCAAAATCAAATCCCTGAAGTGAATAAAATTTCAATCAGATTTTGCGTTGAAAGGTTATATCGAATTTTTAATTTACACAAATAATTTCAATCAAAACATGGAACCAATTTTTACAAACGATGCGGTAGTATTTGGATTTCTGGCGCTGCTGTTAGGTGTTATTTTTTATACTGCAAAGCTACCCGCCTGGAAAAAATTCTATACTTATATTCCAACTTTAGTATTGTGTTATTTTTTACCGGCTTTCCTGTACTGGCCATTGGGGCTTATTGCTCCGGAATGGTTCGATAATGAACTTTTAACCTTGCTCAGCGAAAAGGGACTGACATTACCCGACGGGCTGTCGTTTAACCAAATAAAAGAATGGCTCAGTCAGAATGGGATCGCCAAAAGTGAGTATGCGCCATTCGTCAAGCACAGCAACCTTTACTTTGTGGCATCCCGCTATCTTTTGCCAGCCAGCTTATTGTTATTGTGTATCAGCATTGACCTCAAAGGTATCATGCGGTTGGGCAGCAAAGCCCTGATCATGTTTCTCACGGCTACGGTAGGCATCATTATCGGTGGCCCGATTGCGCTATTGCTCATCTCATACGTTGCACCGGAAGGGTTTATCCCGGCCACTCCGGATGAGATCTGGAGAGGGCTTTCCACCATTGCCGGCAGCTGGATTGGTGGCGGGGCAAATCAAGCAGCTATGAAAGAAATTTTTGAAGTAAAGGATTCTCTTTTTGGCACGATGGTCATCGTCGACGTGCTGGTTGCCAACATCTGGATGGCATTTTTACTTTACGGGGCCGGAATTTCTGATCGACTGGATACCATATTGAAAGCCGACAACTCAGCTATTACTGACCTCAAGCAGAAAATTGCCGCTTACCGGGCCAGTATAGAGCGGGTCCCTACCACCCGCCACATGTTCATGATCCTGGCAGTTGCATTCTTCGGGGTGGCGCTATCGCACATGGTGGCAGATGTTATGGTTCCGTGGTTGAAAGGGTATGAGGAAGCCCTGGTAGCGGCCCGGCTAAACTCTCTGATAAGTGGTTTTTTCTGGATCGTTGTCGTTTCTACCACGGTCGGACTGGTGCTTTCTTTTACCAGGGCCAAGCAATTGGAAGGAGTAGGTGCGTCCAATTGGGGCAGCTTGTTCATTTATGTATTGGTTACGACCATCGGTATGCACATGAATGTGGGGGAAATTTTCCAAAACATCGGCCTGTTTGCCATAGGCATCGTCTGGATGCTCGTGCACGTCAGCCTGTTGCTTTTGGTAGCCAAGATCATTAAGGCTCCATTCTTCTTTGTTGCAGTCGGGAGCCAGGCCAACATCGGAGGGGCTGCTTCGGCGCCTATCGTTGCCTCCGCCTTCAGTCCTTCGCTGGCGCCAGTTGGCGTATTAATGGCGGTGTTGGGTTATGCTCTGGGTACATATGGTGCCCTCATTTGCGCCTTTTTAATGCAGGGAGTGGTAAGTTGACGGCCAGCCTGACCTGGTATGCAGGTTATTTTAAAGAGGGACGTACCGTGAAAAGGTTTTTATAAAATACGGAGCAGTATCTCCCGGCTTTGGCAACAACCCAACAGCCCGGCTCAAAAGGTTTGCAGGGGCGGCGGCGTCTCTTAAAACCTGTTGAGCCGGGCCATCCGCATCTGAAAGCACGAAGGAAATTCCCGTCCCACCGGAGCCGGATCTAATGTTTACTTCCTCGTTAAAGTTTTCCGATCTGCATTAATGGAACTATCCCCGGCAAAGGAAAGGGGTTTACAGGTTAGTTTACTTATCAGGTGGCTGTGAAAAAGGCAGGCTGGCATGTGTACTCAATCGTTGTCATCATCATCTTCATCGTCATGAACGGCCACATAACTTCTCTTTTTCCGTTCTTTTTCCTTCTTCTTTCCACTTCCCTTTTGGTGCCCTTCCGGCATGATCCCTAACTGTAGCATGGCTTTCTCCGAAGCGGTTTGCTCAGCACTTTTCTTATTGAAATCATCGGCGGTAGCGATTTTATTCCCATCAACCATGACCGCAACTTTGAAACGATCCCTTTTTTCAAATTTATACCGGGCGACCAATTTGTAGGAAACCGTTTGCCCATTCTTCTGACACCATTCCAACAACTGGCTTTTGTAGTTGTCGTCATAACTTTCCAGCTCGTGGATATTGACATAGTTGCGGAGCATTTTACCCACCACAAACCGGGTCGTCCCGTCGTATCCCCTTTCAATGTACACCGCACCCACCAGTGCTTCGACTGCATTGCCGAGCATCGAGCGGCTCAACCGGGTCTGGCTGTACTCCTGGAGTAAGACATCCAGCCCCATCTTATCCCCAATACTGTTGAGCGTGCTTCGTTTAACGATTTTTGATCTCATCTTTGTCAGGAAGCCTTCGTTTGCGTTGGGATATTTTTTAAATAAATATTCCGCCACGATCGTCCCGAGCACAGCGTCGCCCAGGTACTCAAGCCGCTCGTTGTTCTGCATGGCGTAGGCTTTGTCAGAAGGGTTGGATTTGTGAGAGAAGGCTAATTTAAAAATGGATAGATTAGCGGGGGTGAAGCCTATCAGAGGCCTCAGTTTTTCGGCGAACTCTTTTTCCGAGTTGAAAAAGCGGTTGTAAAAGCGTAGAAAAAGCTTAAGCAAAAGATTTAAAGTTTGTTGGCTGCAAAGGGCACATCGATAAGGTCAATGCACGCGATACAAGGCCCGGTTTTGACAAACTTGACCCCTGTTTACCATTTGTGCAATGGTACACAGCGTCAATAAAAACAATACAAACTGTCGTCAAGAGCCAACAAAAAGAAAAGCTGAAAGCCTTTGGAAGGTCGGGACAATCTTTTGCGGGTTATAGGTCAGGTTCTGTATAAAAGTATGGGGTAACCCGTAACTCGCACTCGTAAAGATTAATACTTACCTTCTTTGCAGCTGGCTGCTTTTAGCCTTGCTGGTCAACTACAGTTTAAGCAGAAAATCAAACCCCTCCTGCTGCACATCTCTCTGTACTCGTGTTGATGCCCGCCTTTTATAAAAAATTTATCCCTCGAATTTTTTAATTATCACCGATGCGTTGTGACCGCCAAAGCCAAATGTATTACTCAAAACCGCTTTCACTGGCCGTTCCTGAGCCGTATTAAAAGTCAGGTTTAAACGGCTGTCCAGGTCGGGGTCGTCCGTAAAGTGATTAATCGTAGGAGGTATAAAGTTATTGTTTAATGCCAGGATACCGGCGATTGCCTCAATCGCACCAGCCGCACCTAATAAATGGCCGGTCATACTCTTGGTAGAACTTATGTTCAAATTGTAGGCCGCTTCTCCAAAAACTTTCTGAATGGCCTTAACTTCCGCAATATCGCCCAACGGGGTGGAGGTACCGTGTACGTTGATGTAGTCCACATCGCTGGGGTTCATTTTTGCGTCTTCCAGCGCCAATCTCATCACATTGGCAGCACCCAGACCTTCCGGATGCGGAGCTGTGATGTGATGTGCATCCGCAGTAGCCGCAGCGCCAACAACTTCTCCGTAAATGGGCGCACCTCTTCTTTTGGCGTGCTCTAATTCTTCCAGGATCAACGTGCCGGAGCCTTCTCCCAACACAAAACCATCGCGATCCAGGTCGAATGGACGGGAAGCTGTCGTCGGATCATCATTACGGGAAGAGAGCGCCTTCATGGCACTGAACCCGCCCACTGCTATTTTGGTGATTACCGCTTCCGAACCACCCGCCACGATAATATCGTTACGTCCCCAGCGGATGTAGTCAAAAGCGTTCATGATAGAATGGGTGGAGGAAGAGCAAGCCGAGACGGTTGCGTAATTAATGCCCCTGAAACCATATCGCATAGAAATATGGCCCGGTGCAATATCACAAATCATTTTGGGGATCAGGAAAGGGTTGTAGCGGGGCGTGCCATCGCCGTTGGCAAAATCTTCAATTTCCTTTTCGAGCGTTATCATCCCTCCAATTCCGGATGAATAGATGACACCGGCCCGGTCAGGATCGATCTTTTCCACATCAAGACCAGACTTCTTCATGGCTTCTTCGGCCGTTATCAGGGCGTATTGGGTAAATAAGTCCAGCCGTCTGAGTTCGCGTTTATCCAGGCTCTCAGAGGCGTCAAACCCTCTTAATTCACAGGCAAAACGGGTTTTGAATTTGGAAGCATCAAAATGGGTTATATCAACCGCTCCACTCTGACCGTTCTGTAGGCCGGCCGTGTACTCTTCAATATTATTGCCGATGGGGGTGAGGGCACCGATACCAGTAATGACAACCCTTCTCATATGTTATTTTGAAGCAGGCAAGGCATTCTTTGAAAAAGAGTACCGCTACCTAAGGTATTAATTGACGAACACAGGCTGGCATGGGTGTGTGTTCACTTTACTGGCCTGTGTATGGGAAAATTCTAAGCTGAAGGAGAGAGAAACCAAAGGCACGAGGGTGAATGTTTCAAACTGCGCCTTTGGTTAGTAATTCATTTATACCATATACCAATCATCAGGATTACTTGGCATTCTCTGTCAAATAAGTAATTGCATCACCCACAGTTGCTATGTTTTCAGCATCTTCATCGGGGATGGAAATGTTGAAGGCTTTCTCCAATTCCATGATCAGTTCTACTGTATCAAGGGAGTCAGCACCCAGGTCGTTAGTGAAGCTGGCTGAATTCGTAACTTCACTTTCTTCCACACCAAGTTTATCAACGATAATTGATACTACTTTTGATTTAATATCAGACATACTAAATATGCTTTAAAGGTTTGAAAAAAATTTTTGCAAAGAAAGACAAACTCACCCGTTTCAAAAAATATTTGAGATCATTTTGAATCAAAACAAGTCCGCCTCCTTCTCAGAGTAGCCGAAATAGTACAATTATTCCATCGTCTTAGTTGACTTTTTGACGGAGAAATGTACTTTTGGCCAATAAATGTAATTGTAAATTTAACACTTAGCACCAACATCCTCGTACCATACGTTGGATCAATCTTTTAAAAATTTCAACTTCTTAAAATTCAATACAATGCCTGCCAAAAAAATAAGCGAAATCCAGCACAAGAACACTAAAATCGTTGCGACCATTGGCCCGGTTAGCAGATCCTACGAATCGCTCTTGAGCCTCGTCCAGGCCGGGGTCGATGTCTTCCGGTTAAATTTTTCACACGGTTCCCATCAAGATCACCTGGAAGTTATACAGCACATTACCTATATCAATGAAAAATACAATGTTCACGTTGGTATCCTGGCAGACCTGCAAGGCCCGAAATTGAGGGTCGGTAAAATCAAAAACGAACCCTTGATGCTGGAACAAGGCGACGTCATCAATTTTGTCAACGAAAAATGTGAAGGCACCAAAGAGGCTATTTACATGAGCTACCAAAAACTGGCTAAAGATGTAAAACCCGGCGAAGTCATCCTCGTGGACGACGGAAAAATACAACTTAAAGTACTGGAAACCAACCGGACCGACAAAGTAAAACTGGAGGTTCTGCACGGTGGCCCCCTTTCCTCCAATAAGGGTGTCAACCTCCCCAATACCAAAATTTCCCTGCCGTCACTGACGGAAAAAGATCACAAAGACCTTGAATTCATCCTGACCCAGCCAATCAACTGGATTGCCCTCTCTTTCGTCCGCTCCCCCAAAGACATGAAAGATCTCAAAGCGCTGATCGACGCCAAAAACCACCCGGCCAAGACCATCGCCAAAATCGAAAAGCCCGAGGCCGTTGAAAGAATTGACAAAATCATCAAAAACTCCAATGGTATCATGATCGCCCGGGGCGACCTCGGCATCGAAATGCCCATCGAGGATTTGCCGGTCATTCAGAAAAACATCATCAAAAAATGCATCCAAAGGGCCCGGCCGGTCATTGTTGCCACGCAGATGATGGAATCCATGATCAAAAACCCCTCTCCTACCCGGCCCGAGGTCACCGATGTGGCCAACGCCGTTCTGGACGGAGCGGACGCTGTCATGCTAAGTGGGGAAACAGCCGTCGGCGATCACCCCGAACTGGTGGTCAAAACCATGGAAAAGATCATCGCTACAGTTGAAAATAACGAGGCCTACTCCGTCGATTCGCCCATGCCGGCACCAAAAGCCAGTACCTTCCTCAGCGATGTCGTCTGCCTCAATGCCGTGAATGTTGCCAGGCAGATCAACGCCAAAGCCCTCACCGGCATGACCGTTTCCGGCTACACCGCGTTCAAGCTGTCAAGTTGCCGGCCCAAAAGAAAAATCTATATTTTCTCCGAACATGTACACATGCTGGCCACCCTCAACCTCGTGTGGGGTGTGCAATGCTTCTACTACGACAAATATGATTCGACCGACGAAACCATCCACGACCTGATCGAAATATTGAAGAATATGGGGAAAGTAGCTCCCAGCGATCTCGTCGTCAACCTGATGGCCATGCCCATCAAAAGCCGTCACATGACCAATACCCTCAAGGTGACTCAGGTCGAATAGCCGACACCGGCTCAAATTCGTCATAAAACAACTGTTTGTGCTAAAAAAAACGTGCCCACCGATCCGGCGGGCACGTTTTTTTTTGGCTGTTCAGGTGTCTCTCAACAGTTACAAACCCCTATTTTTTAAACGGTTCGTAATCCATTTTCACTTTGATCAAAATACTATTGGCAATATTGTCTTTGACCAGTGCGGGTATTTTGATGTTAAAATCAGCCGGCGCCACTTCAAACGTTGTCGTGGCTTTGATCCGGCCCTCCTCTACGGTATAAATGCCCGTCGACTCCAGGGACTTCGTCACTCCATGAATGGTTAACTGTCCATTGATACTCGCCAGATACTCGCCGTCCCTTTTAAAATCGACCACGTCCATATTCGTGATCTCCCCCTTGAAAAGTGCTTTGGGGTACTTGTCGCTTTCCAGATTTATTTCTTTAAACTTTTCCTGCATCATCGATTGGGGAAACAGGAATTCTTCAATCAAAACGACTATTTCCATTTTGCCTGTTTCGGGATCGAAGATAGAGGTCGCTCTGGTATTTTCGGCCTCGATGTGCTCCAGCGGTGTATCCGAATAAAAGGAAACAACCCCGTCGCGGGTGAAATACTTTTGAGCCTCAAGACCACTACCCATCAACATCAGTACTAAAAAACTAAAAATGAATTTTTTCATAACCGAAATCTGTTTAAAACAAACGTTTAACTGCACTCAAACACTGATGCCAAGATGAGGCCAGAAGCCCCGGAAAAACGGTTATTGCCTTTTTTGGTGTCATTTTCTCAGGTCAGAGAGGTTGAAATGATCAGTACACCTGGCTCCAGGCCTCACATTTCCACATACTTCATTCCTACTATATCCAACAGGAAACCAGTATAAATACCGCTGAAAATCACCTCTTCCCGGACATCCATTAACTTACCCAAAAATCTGGCATCGGCGACAGCTTCATCAAACTGATGCCGTTAGCAATAGAGCCGCAGTCACAGACATATCTTTTTTAGCGGATCAAACATCTTCGTGTGACTTGTTATTTAAAACCGTGACAATCAGGAGGCCTGACAACGACTAACACCATGAAATAGATTATCACTTTTTATAAAAAATGAATTGTATTGCCATAACTTGTTTCCTCAATTTAAGGGCATGAAGGTCTTTGATTGATGCCATGTAAACCTCCTTTGATCTTTATTTACACACAAGACATGCTAAAAACAATCCTGCTACTCCTGTTCGCTCTGCTCATTTTACCATTCGTCGCCTATCACTACGACGCTCCGCTGGCCCCCGAACAAAAGGCGATGCTGCAAGACATGTTTTATCTGATGTGCGGCGTGGCAGTCACCTGTTTTATCGTCAGTGAAATAACTCAAAACTGCAGCCAGGTGGACAAACTGTGGAGCATCATGCCTGTCGTTTATACCTGGTATTTTGCCTATTGTGGCAACTGGGACAGTCGCATGGTTTTGATGGCTGTGCTGGTCAGTATCTGGGGGCTGCGACTTTCCTACAATTTTTGGCGCCGGGGCGGCTACCACTGGATACCCTGGAAAGGCGAGGAAGACTACCGCTGGGAGGTGCTGCGCAAAATGCCACTGTTGCAGGGCCGTTTCCGCTGGGCACTTTTTAACCTGTTTTTCATCTCCTTTTACCAACAAGGACTCATTTTATTGTTCACCTTGCCAGCGGTGATGGCGTGGCACGGAAAAGAGGAACCCCTCAATTGGCTGGATTATTTCGCAGCGGCGTTGATGCTTATTTTTGTCATCGTCGAAACCATCGCCGACCAACAGCAATACGATTTCCAAACGGAAAAATACCGCCGCAGGAATGCTGGTGAAAAATTAAATACGGAACAGCAAAAAGGGTTTTGCACAACCGGTCTCTGGGCGAAGGTCCGTCATCCGAACTATGCCGCCGAACAGGGCATCTGGTTAGCTTTTTATTTATTTAGCGTAGCTGCCACCGGGCGCTGGCTGAATGGCTCGCTGGTGGGAGCGGTCCTGCTTTTATTATTATTCCAGGGCAGCTCTGATTTCAGCGAAAAAATATCGGCAGGGAAATATGCTGCTTATGCGGAATACCAGAAACGGGTGGGAAGGTTTTTGCCAAGGTTCTGGTAGGTTTTTTCAAATGGAATTTCACTCCAGTGTGCAGGACAAAACGCAATTGGTATATTTATCAATGAGAAGCAAGACTTGAAGCCTTTCTGGTCTGCCGGCCCCTTCCCAACGCTTTTTTCAATTATGACAAATCTCATCCCACCGCCCTGACAAAGCGCATCTTTACGCCAGACAATAGTCCCGATTTTGTGACCAGAAATTAATTGTGATTCTGATAACAATAAAATCGACGACCAATGAATATTGAATATTCCACCTCCACAGTAGTGCTCCTCTCGATTGGAGCCATGGTCTTGACAGCTCTGATGACCATGATCGTCAGAAACTATTTCAAGAACAAAGACCCTAAAGTTATTTCTGAAAAATATCGCGGCATGGAAAGATCATTCTCCACCGCAGCCCGTACCAAACACCCGGGTCTTGATATTTTTGCTTTCCGTCAAACCTTTCTGGCCTACGGGCTGATGATGGCTATTGGCTTGATGATCGTCGCTTTCAGCTGGACCACCTACGAAAGAGAAGTGGACTACTCCCTTCTGATGGGAGACATGGGCGACGAAATCGAAATGGAAACACCACGGACTGCAGAACCGCCACCACCGCCGCCGCCGCCGCCACCAACCCCCACGGCGTTGCAAATCGTTGAAAGTGAACTGCCAGATATTGAAACCGTCGAGTTTGAGGATATGAGTATAAATGAGGACACGGAGATTGAGGCCATCATTCCTCCTAAAAAAGATGCGCCACCACCGCCGCCGCCGCCACCACCAGCACCCGAAGTAAATACAAAGGAGATTTTCAAAGTAGTAGAAGAACAACCTTCCTTCAAAGGATGTGAAGATATTAGCGATAAAATGGAGCGTAGAACCTGTGCCGACGCCAAATTGATGGCTTTCATTTACGAGAACATCACTTACCCGGCAACTGCCCGTGAGAACAATGTGTCCGGTACCGTCGTGGTGCAGTTTGTCATCGAAACAGACGGCAGTGTATCCAACGTGAGCCTGATCCGCGACATCGGCGCCGGTTGTGGCGAAGAGGCCATGCGGGTGGTAAAAATAATGCCCCCCTGGAACCCGGGAAAACAAAGGGGACGGGCCGTGAGGGTCATGTTCACCTTGCCAGTAAAGTTTAAATTAGCCTAATCTACGCTGCATAATAGGTTTACTCCCGACTTTTTCCGGCAGGTAACAGGACGAACCGCTACCTGTCGGAAAAGCCGGAGAAAGCAAGTGAAAAAAAATGTAGATTACTGCATACTTCATTCTTAAACACACTTTTACAGAAACCGGATCAAGCTATTGTATTGCTTGATCCGGTTCTTTTTTTCACTAGTCTGCAAACAGGTGTTTAAAGAGCAGCAGTTAAATCTCTGTCGGCGGGATCGGCGACGGCACCACATTTTCCACTGGCGGCAAATTCTTTATTGCTTTAAAAAGCGCCTGCATATCCTCCTCCGTCATATTGCGGTAAGCAGGCCAGGGCATGGGAGGCAATAAGGGGCGGCCATTTTCCACCCCCTTGTGCTTGCCTTGCGAGAGTGCCATTTTGAAATTCTCAAATGTCCAGTTGCCGATGCCTGTTTCGTGTGGCGTCAGGTTGGCGGCGAAAGAAACGCCCCAGGGGCCGACTGCAGCCGTCAGATCACCATTAAATAAGAGCCATTTCCCGGGAGCAACTTCAGCCAGGTTGATTTCCGGCAGTGGCTGACCGGCGGGGTGCCCCGAAAACCGACGGGTCATATCCGGCACCGGGCCTTCGGGCGTCATGACTTTGGGGGTATGACAGTCGTCGCACCCCATAAAAGAAAGGAGGTACTCGCCCCGTTTTAGCTGATCGGCATCGCTGGGCGGAGCGGCTTCTGTCGCCGCTGATTGTTGACTGGTAGCCGTGTCGCAGTTGGCGTAAACCAAGGCAATGGCAGCCAGCAGGAGCAGGGAATAGATTGTGTTTTTCATACGTTGGTGAATTTGGTGCAACTACCTTCCGGAGCTGCAGTTAAAAAATAATGGTTTAAAAACTGTTTAAATCTTATTCAGGCACCTGGTCAGTGATCGCCGAAAAGGCCCAACAGGTTCTTTGTCATCTCATGGCAACTGCCTGACTGTTCTTTCAAGGTGTGAAGGAAAATCCGGCCCGACGAAACCGATTTACAGTAAAACTTATGAATGCTTAGGGAGCTCGCTATTAGCTTGGGTGCACAGCGGTTTTCGATTAAAATCAATTGGGCCGTTGCCGGAGAAAACACCATTCGGAAAAGGGTGATTACATGGGATGTGGGAAAAGCGTGAGGACAAATTTAGTGTTTAGCAGCGAAGTCTTGAAATTTCCGGCCGGAATTCGGGAACCGGACCGCTTCCTTCCTGTTCCGGTTTACTGTTGTTCTTGAAAAACAAAAGCCCCCCGGTGGTGCTGACCGGGAGGCTTTTATCCACATCATTTGCCGGTTCGGTACCGGACAAATTCCTGATTAAATATTAAGTGCCTTTCTTTCCCGAATAATATACTCCCCGGTCCGCATGGCCAGGGCCAGGATCGTCCACGTGCAATTTTTATCACCTTGCTGCACGATTGGTCCGCCGTCCGTTACGAAGAGATTCTTCACTTCATGTGACTGACACCATTTATTGAGAACTGACTTTTTCGGGTCGTCGCCCATGCGGGTGGTACCAACTTCGTGGATGATACGGCCCGGTGCTTCCAGGCCGTAATTGGTTTCCGGCCCGTGTATGCCCCAGGTAATCTTCGCCCCCATCTTATCCATCATTTCCTGAAAGGTCTCCTGCATGTGTTTGGCTTGCCGGATTTCGTAGTCGCTCCATTTATAATGAAATTTCAGCACCGGAATACCGTATTTGTCAACAACGGCCGGATCAATTTCGCAATAGTTATCTTCTCTGGCCAAAGCCGTGCCCCGGCCGGCCATGCCAAGGAAAGAACCATAAAAACGGCGGTAATCCTTTTTGAGGGAAAGACCGTAGCCACCCGCTTCCTTGACCTGTCCGTTCTCGTCGGGCACTTGTCCGTTGATAAAAGGAATACCAAAACCAAAGCCGTAAGCCGGCATGCCCATGCCGCCCCAGTATTCGATGTGATAGCCGCGGGGAAAGTCGAGTCCTTCTTTTTTGTTATCGATCCACCAGGGAGAATAGATGTGGACACTCCCGACACCGTCCTCATTGTAACGCTTGCGCCCCATGAGTTCGGGCAGGTAGCCGCCGAGGGCCGCTCCTGTTGAGTCGTGCAGGTATTTTCCGATCAGGCCGCTCCCATTGCCGATGCCACCCGGGTGCTGCTCCGAACGGCTGTTGAGCATGATGCGGGCGGTGGAACAGGCACTGGCCGCCAGCACGACGACCCTGGCATTGACCTGGTATTCCTGACCATCTTCCTTGTTGATGTAGGAGACCCCTGTCGCCTGCCCCTCATCATTGGTCAGCACTTCCCTCACCATGGCGTTGCAGGTCAGCTCAAAGTTCTCGTTGTATTTTTTGGCGGGAATCACCAAACAGGAAGAGGAAGAAAAATCGCCATACACCCGGCACCCCCGGCCACACTGACCGCAATTGAAACAGGCCTGCCGGTCTTCATTTCCGGGTAGCTTCTCCGTCAATACCGATCCCCTGCCGGGAAATACGGGCACGCCGATTTTCTCCGCAGCTTTTTTAATGTAATGCTCGTGCAGGCGCATTTTAGGCGGCGGTAAAAAAATGCCGTCAGGCTCATTTTCCCAGCCTTCTTTCGAGCCATAGATTCCCAGCAACCGGTCAATTTTATCGTAATAGGGCTTGACATCGTCGTAAGAAATCGGCCAGTCTTCTCCGATGCCGTCGTAGCTTTTTCCTTTAAAATCACGAGGGCCAAAACGTAGCGAAATGCGGCCCCAGTGGTTGGTGCGTCCCCCCAGCATGTGCGACCGGAACCAGTCGAACTCCGTTCCATCCTTATGGGTATAAGGCTCGCCTTCTATTTCCCAACCCCCGTAAGAAGCATCAAACTCGCCGAACGGGCGGGTGCTGCCTGCCCCCCGGCGGGGCGACTCCCACGGCCACCGCAACTGATGCGAGTGGGTTTTTGGATCCCAGTAAGGCCCCGCTTCGAGCATCAACACTTTCAACCCGGCGTTGGCCAGTACATAGCCGGCCATGCCACCACCGGCGCCAGAACCAACAACGATGGCGTCGTAAACAGTAGGAGATTTTTTTATTTGGATTTTTCCCATCTTTTAATAATCGAATAAGTAAACCGGCACTGTCAGGTGGCGGCCTGTTTTAAAAAAGCCAATTTTAGGAAAAAGGAATCTGAACGAACGAATGGAAACTGTTTTTTTTCACAATAAATACCGGGGATTATGTAGCCGGAGGCACGGCTGACCGGGAAGGGGGAGCCGGTAAATGACTGCGTGAGTGGCCATTCCCCATTTTCCGGAAGGAATGCTGTAAAGAATTTTTCATAATTATAAATAAAAACGCCATATATTCGCCCCTGACGTTGTGTAAAATAAAAACAATCATTGGCAGTCAGGAGGAGGCACTCCCCAGTTCATTATTTTGAGCTGCCAGTAAAACCTGTTAAATTTGTTGACAGGAAAACAATTCCTTTGGGGCTATTTGCCAACCGAGAAAACACGATGAACAGTCGACCAAACACCATATCCTTATCCCTTTGGGCATTGCTGCTGTATAGTATTGCCTTTTCCCAAAACAATCAGGAATCAACAGCCTACACCCCCCCTCCCTTGTCCATTGAGATGGTGCCTGCCAGTGGTTTTTACGAAGATTCTCTGACTGTTCAACTGCTGTCGCCGGGAGCAAAAATCTATTACAC
>JBFIJS010000029.1:0-14466 GCA_041600595.1 Saprospiraceae bacterium
ATGCTCACCTCCAATGAGCCTGGTCTGTATAAAGCAGGAAAATACGGTATCCGCATAGAAAACCTGGTACTTTGCACGGAAGCTGGAGAAGGTGAATTTGGTAAATTTTTGCAGTTCGAAACAATTACCCTTTTCCCCATAGACTTGTCATTGGTGGCCAAAAACCTGTTGACCAAAGAGGAAAAGGCCTGGCTAAATACCTACCATGAAAAAGTATTTGAAATGTTGTCGCCTCATTTGGATAAGGCAGAGAAGGATTGGCTGCGAAAGAAGTGCGGGGTGAATTAACAATAACCTGTTTGCCCGGCAGTCCTGCTCCTGAAATAACGATGTGGGTAAAAATAAAAAGGCCGGAGCGACCTTTTAAAACAAAAAACAGTCGGGTGCTCCGGCTTCATGCGTAACTACTTATCTAAACAAAACTATTCCCTTGAGAGGTGGAGAAATTAACTTCCCCACGAAAGACCAAACCGCATTTTCAAATTGAGGAAAAACGAGGAAAGGTCGTTGTCGTCGATATGGGGCTGATCGGTTCTGGATACAAAGCGGTAACCGCCGTCTACGCCGACTCTCCACCATTTAAAGACGTTGATTTCAAAACCTGTGGTTGGTTGTACGACGAATATTTTATCCTTTTCCCCAAATTCATCTTTCAATTCGCCACCTCCCAACATAAATCCAAAAGCAGGGTGGATCACCTTTTCTTTGTTGGGGAAAAAATGGAGGTAAAAACCGTTGTGTTTAAAGTCATAACGACCTTCGTCTCCTTCTTTTAACCGGACGGGCTCAAACGCTCTTTGATTGCCAAACCCCGCTAAAATGACTTGATTAAATTCGAGTCCCCAAAAAACACCCCGGGTCGGGGATGTTTCATCACCAAAGAAAGCCATCCCAAATAATGGGCCTCCCCAGGCACCGGTCAGCTTTAATCCCGAGTCGCCGAAGAGTGTTTCTTCTTCCTGGCCCATGGTGGCCGTTGCCATTAAAAATATTGTGAGAACTATTGTTGAGAGTTTTTTCATACGTTCTTTGGATTTTTTCACCAAAGTACAATGCCATAGACAGTACATGCAACAAAGGGTTGCCTGTGTTCGACCAAGGAGTAAAAAAAATAGAGATAGGCAGGATGACTGGAGGAAGCAGGTGGTTGAATGGTTTTTCCCCGGAAAAAACAAGTGCGTGTCGCATGGGCAAAAACCATCCAACCATTCAAACTATTTAAGTCAACGGCTCCCGTAATTTTCGGCGGAGTATTTTACCGACATTGGATTTGGGCAAGTCTTCTTTGAATTCCACCTCTTTAGGGATTTTGTAACCCGTCAGTTCGGTGCGGCAAAATTCGATCACCTCTTTTTCAGTCAGAGAAGGGTCTTTTTTTACGACAAACAATTTTACAATTTCCCCTGACTTTTCATTTGGTATACCAATGGCCGCTGCTTCCAATACTTTTGGGTGTTTGACAATCACATCTTCAATTTCATTGGGGAACACATTGAAACCAGATACAAGGATCATGTCTTTCTTGCGGTCGACTATTTTAAAATAGCCCTCGTCGTCCATATAGCCAATATCGCCGGTGCAGAGCCAACCATCCACTATGGTTTTAGCCGTTTCATCGGGTCGGTTATAATACCCCTTCATAACCTGTGGCCCCCGAATCTGTATTTCGCCAATTTCATTAACCGGCAGGGGCTTCAGCTGGTCATCCACGATGCGCATATCGGTAGAAGGAGCAGGCATCCCGATGAAGCCCAGCTTCCCGGTACCATCCACCGGACTGACCGTAGCAACGGGAGAAGACTCTGTCATCCCATACCCTTCAATGAGCGGCGCACCGGTAACCTGATGCCATTTTTCGGCCACCACCCGCTGTACGGCCATGCCGCCGCCAAACGCAAATTTAAAAGCACTGAAATCGAGCTTCGCAAAATCGGGGTGATTCAGCAATGCATTGAACAGGGTGTTGACCCCGGTCATATTGGTGATTTTATAATTTTTAAATTCTTTCATCACCGATGGCAAATCCCGGGGATTGGTAATCAGAACGTTCAAGGCCCCGAGGCTGAAAAAAGCCAGACAATTGACAGAAAAGGCAAAGATGTGATAGAGTGGTAAAGGCGACAGCGCAATTTCTTCTCCATCGACCAGGGCCATCTTGGCGGATGCCCTGACCTGCATCATATTGGCAACGAGATTGCGGTTGGTGAGCATGGCACCTTTGGAAACCCCCGTGGTGCCGCCTGTATATTGCAACAGGATCACATCGTCCGGAGCAGAGGCAATAGTTTTCAGCGTAAATTTTTTCCCTTGTGCCATAGCCTCTTTAAAGGTGACCGTATTGGGAAGGTCGTATTTTGGCACCATGCCTTTCACACTGCGCACCACAAAATTGACCAGCATGCCCTTGGCGAAACCCAGCATTTCTCCTATACTGGTAAGAATGACCGTTTTAATTTGGGTATCGTTCAAAATCTCCTGCAGGTTGGCGGCAAAATTTTCGCAGATGACGATCGCTTTTGCTCCCGAATCCGTGAATTGGTGCTTCATTTCCCGCGGCGTGTACAATGGATTGGTGTTGACGATCACCAGGCCTGCCCGCAGGCAACCAAACAGTGCAATCGGGTATTGCAGCATATTGGGCATCATCAGTGCTACTTTGTCGCCAGGTTCGAGGCCTCGTGAGTGCAGATAGGCCCCAAACTGAATGGACATTTTATCTACCTCTTCGAATGTCAGTTCTTTGCCCATGCAGGAAAAGGCCGGTTTTTTAACGTATTTCTTAAAAGTTTCCTCCAACAAAGAAATCAGGTTTGGGTAGGCATCTGCATTGATGTTAGCAGGCACTCCTTCTGGATAGTTTTTTAGCCAAGGTCTTTGCTCTGACATGTCTAATGGTTTTATACAGTTATTTTTTCTGAATGTACGACTGAGGTGTTTTTTGTTGTTTGCCCAAAGGTAAATACACACAAGCATAGAATCAAAGGCTTGTTTTAACGGATTGAGGCCGCATGGTTATTTTAAGGACTCTATTTACCTTTGGCCCCCAACCACTCTATTTTTGCACCGGATGATTTACTTTTCAGAATTAGCACCAACCTCTTTCACAACACAGCAGTTTCATGAATAGATTTATCAGTAATCCCTTTTTGACCGGAGTTCTCTGTCTTTTATTCTTAAATAGTGCTGCCCAAAATGACGCTCATTACTGGACACCTCAATACGGTGCCAAGGGGCTTCTGCTCAATGGTGCTGTCATTGCATCCACGGAGGACGAAACGGCTGTTTTTTACAACCCGGGAGCCATGGGCAACGGGGAAGAGTTTGGGGTGTCGCTCTCATTTTTCACACCTACTTATGCCGTTCTCAAAACAAGGGACTACCTCGGTGCCCGCAGTGAAGTCAGCGACAGGGGTTTTGGGTTTGGTCCGGGCTTTGGAGCCATTGGTTTCAAGCCCTTCAAAAGCGATAAACTGCGGGCAGCCATTACTTCCTTTACTCGCTTCCGGTCCGATGTCCGTTTGCGGGCACGGGAGGTTGGGATTGTGGAAAACCAGCCCGACTTGCTTTTTATGGGTGATCTGGAGTTTCAACGCAACATGAGGGAACGTTGGTTTGGGTACGGCATGGCCTACCGCTTTAGCGATCATTTCTCACTGGGCATTTCTCAGTTTATTACATTCCATTCAGAAAGCACCGATCTGTCGGTCCGCAAAGAAATTGTCAACCGGGACGACCCCTTCCAGTTGGAACTGGGCTGGCGCAATAATTTCAGATACGCCTTTTCCACCCAGGGAGGCATGTTGACCAAAATAGGTTTTTCTGCCGGGCAAGACGACATGAAAATAGGGATGGTGTTGACGACGCCCACTTATTACCACTACAGCGGGAGTGCCAGCTATGACACCGACAACCAAAAGATATTCGGACCGGGCAATGTTGAACTGGTATCCAATTTAGTCGATGCCGAGCTGAAGGATTACAAAACGCCATGGTCGGTTGGGATGGGGGTTGACCTGCAGTCGGGCAATGCCCGTATTTCTTTTTCTGCCGAATTTTTTCAACGGATCAAACTCTACACCATCATCGACGATGTGGATGACCCCTTCAACGGCCTGGCCAACGGCGGCAATGAACAAACAACCCTGGTACGAACCGAGAACAGGTCCGTCTTGAATTTGGCGATTGGGCTGCAGCGGAAATACAGCGAAAAGTCGACCCTGATTTTGGGTTTTCGCACCGACCGCAATCAACGCCTGGTCGATCAGGACTTACAAACGTTGAGTTTCCTCAGCACTTCCCCCAGCATCTTTCATATCTCATGCGGAGGTTTTTTCACTTTTAATAATAATCAATTCTCGGTTGGGCTCGATTATGCATTTGGCCAGAAAAAGACGAATGGCCGCCTGGTCGACCTGTCGGACATCACCCCTGATAATTTGTTTAGCTTCAGCGACAACGGAACGATCTCTTCCCGTTATCAATCCATTATTTTTATCTGTACTTATGACTTTATTCTAAAAAGTTGGAAGGAAAGAAAGAATAGAAAAAATAACGGAACAGAGCACGATAAATAATTTTCGCAAAAACGAAAATAACTTACCAAAAATACTGTCCGGGACACTGTTCCAAATTCTGCAAACAACCTCATATGCTACAGTAAAAAGCCTTTCCCCGTTTAAATGCCTGCAACCACTTTCCAAAATAAATGAGCTGACTACCTTTGCGCCGCTTTTTTCGAAAAAGGTATTAGCTGTAAAATAGGCTGCATCCTTTTTTGCAGTCCATTTTTACGGAAAAATTCAATTAAAATAAAATTCATAACAGTCAATTTATTAATGGGAAAATTCACCTTTTTTTTCACCCTGTTTTTCATACCACTTCATTCGTGGTCCCAATCTTTAAAAGACCTTGATACGGTCGTGGTGTCGGCCGTAAATATTCCGTTGAAGTTGCAGGAAACAGGCCGCAATATCACCGTGCTAAATCAGTCAGCTATCCGGCAGTTGCCTTACACCTCGCTGGACGATCTGTTGTTGAATGTCCCCGGCGTTGAATTACAATCGAGAGGTGGTTTTGGCGCACAATCAGATATATTATTACGCGGTTCTACCTTCACTCAGGTGCTGGTTTTGGTCGATGGATTAAAAATGAACGATCCATTGACGGCCCATTTCAACGGTTCAATCCCCGTATCTCCTGCCGAAATTGAGCGTATCGAAGTCATGAAAGGGCCCGGCGCTGCCATGTACGGTCCGGATGCGGTCGGGGGTGTCATTAATATTGTCACCAAAACATTTTCCAATAAAAATGATGAGACACAGGACATATCCGGTAATTTGAATTTTGGCTCAAACCAACTTGTCAACACGCAACAAGGTATATTTATTAAAAAGGAAAAACTGTCGGTGAGTGCAGGTATTAATTTAAATAAATCGACGGGCGAGGAAATACCGGAAAAAATCGTCGATAGTAATACCACGCTGGAAAGTTATCGGACTTTTTTTGACATAAAAACAGTGGGAGCCGCATTTAAATACAATATGGATAATGGTTTTTCCATACGGGGCCGTACCGCTTTTGACCACCGTGATTTTAATGCGCGTTATTTTTACACGACCAGCCCGTTCGATAAATCAACTGAAACGACACAAACCTGTTGGAACCACGTGCAGCTTTCGAAAATCGGGGAAAAAAGCAGCAGTGATTTTAACGTGGCTCACAGGTACAATACAGATGAATTTGTCTTCAGCCCCGATTTTCCTTCTACCAATAACCATACAACTCAATATTTGAATTTCACCTATAATTATCTGCGATCCTTCAGCAACAACCTGACCTTTCGCGGAGGACTTCAGGCCGATCGCCGGGCAATAGAAAGCAACGACCGGGGCAATCACGAGGACTGGCACTTTGGTATTTATTCCATGGCGGTTTACAGCCCCGTTCCGGCATTGAATATCACCGGCAGCTTGCGCCTGGATTACGATGAAAATTACGACACCGAAATATCTCCGCAATTAAATATTTCCTACGTATTGCCGGCTCTTGTTTTACGCGCAGCAGCGGGCAGAAGTATTCGTGCCGCTGATTATACCGAGCGCTATGTTTCCAATAATTTACAAAATCTAACCCCCGGCCGTAGTCTGGGAAACCCCGGTTTATTAGCCGAGAACAGCTGGTCTGAGGAAATCGGTTTTGATTATTTTATCAATAATAACTGGAAAATAAAAGCGACTGGTTTTCTCCGTCAGTCTGATAACCTGATTGATTATGTCAGTACGAACCAGGCTGACATATCGGATGTAGGGGATTTGCAGGAAGGAGCAGATTATTTTTTCGCAAAAAATATTTCCAGCGTTGTTACCCGGGGTTTCGAAGTAGAAAGTCAGTTTAATTATGTGTTTTCGAAAAGCACAAATTTGCAGTGGGGCATAGGTTACACGTATTTAAACACGACCAACGACCAGGATATAATTTCTGTTTATATATCGAGTCATGCCCGGCACCTGCTCAACAGCACACTGATCTTTCGTGCCGACCGATTTAATTTTTCTGTCAATGGCATTTATAAAAACAGAAACGCCCGGCAGGTGGAGGCCATTAATAGTTTTCTGGAAGAAAGTTATACTGTTTGGAATGCCCGTCTTGGTTATTTTTTTACAGAAAATTTAGGCGTGAATGTGCAGGTTCAAAATGTCTTTGATGAAGAGTATCAAAACATATTAGGCGCCGTTATGCCGGGCCGGTGGTTTATGGGCGGAATGAAGTGGAAGTTTTAATAAAAAAGCCCCGACAAATTGCCGGGGCTTTTTTATTAAAAATATGCTGTTCGCAACTTGCGAAATATGGAATCGAATTAAAGCAGCGGCGCAATTACCAGCGCAACTACCGACATCAATTTCAACAAAATATTCAGAGATGGGCCAGAGGTGTCTTTAAACGGATCGCCTACGGTATCGCCTACGACGGTAGCCTTGTGTGGCTCAGAACCTTTATAGTACATTTTACCTTTGATTTCAACGCCTTCTTCAAACATTTTCTTGGCGTTGTCCCAGGCACCACCGGCATTGGACTGGAAGATGGCCATGAGTACCCCGCAAACGGTTACACCTGCCAACAGACCTCCCAACATTTCAGCTCCCAACCGACTGCCAAGACCCAACAGGCCGGGTGTCAGCCCTACAACCACCGGAACTAATACAGCCAATAGACCCGGACGCACCATCTCACGGATGGAAGCGGCGGTAGAAATTTCGACGCACTTGCCGTATTCAGCTTTGCCATCGGCAGCATCAAAAGTTGACTTGTCGGCGGCACTCCATTCTTTCATGTCCTTACCGTCGTTTTTCTTCATGATGGCAAGGGCAGCCTTCAGTTCAGGAATATCAGCAAACTGCCGGCGTACTTCCGTGATCATATCCATGGCCGCACGCCCTACCGCACCCATAGAAAGCGCTGAGAACAGGAATGGCAACATACCACCAACAAACAAGGCAGCCATAACATACGGACTGGTAATATTGATGGACTCCAATCTGGCCTCAGGATGGCTGAGGTTGTAAGCCGTGATAAATGCCGCAAACAAGGCCAGGGCCGTCAAAGCAGCAGAACCAATGGCAAAGCCTTTTCCGATAGCAGCCGTCGTGTTACCCACGGCATCCAGCTTATCGGTACGTCCCCGTACTTCTTTTGGCAATTCGGCCATCTCAGCGATACCACCAGCGTTGTCGGAAATAGGACCGTATGCATCAACTGCCAACTGGATACCCGTGTTGGAAAGCATCCCAACCGCTGCGATAGCAATACCGTACAAGCCGGCAAAAGAGTAAGAACCGATAATGGCTACAGCCAGGATCAGGATCGGAATAGCCGTAGATTGCATACCTACCCCCAAGCCAGCGATGATGTTGGTTGCCGAACCGGTAAGTGATTGGTCCACAATACTCATCACTGGTTTTGTGCCGGTGCCGGTGTAGTACTCCGTGATCATTCCAATGAACAAACCACCCATCAAACCGAAAATAACGGCAATGAAAACACCCGTTGAGGTGAATTCGAAACCATCGAAAGACCAGGTTTCGGGAAGCATCCACTTGACGATGAACCAGGTGGCCACCAGCATCACGCCGGAGGAAAGGAATTCACCCAGGTTCAATGCTTTTTGTGGGTCGCCTCCTTCTTTCACTTTCACGAAGAAGGTACCGAGGATAGAAGTCAGAATACCAAAACCCGCCAGGATGAGTGGGAGTAATACGGCGTTCAATCCACCAAATTCGTTGGTATTTTCATAACCCGTGACGCCGATAAATGCCGCACCGAGTACCATCGTTCCGATGATCGAACCGACATAAGATTCAAAAAGGTCAGCTCCCATACCGGCTACGTCACCCACGTTGTCACCCACGTTGTCTGCAATGGTAGCAGGGTTCAGCGGATGATCTTCAGGGATACCAGCTTCCACTTTACCAACCAGATCGGCCCCAACGTCAGCGGCTTTGGTGTAAATACCGCCACCCACACGGGCAAACAAAGCGATGGATGAAGCACCGAAAGAAAAACCGGTGATCACCGTAATGACTTTATTTATTTCCCAACCCATGTTGGAATAAACCAGGAACAAGGTACCAAGCCCTAAAACACCGAGCCCGACGACCCCCATACCCATCACTGAGCCACCGGCAAAAGCTACTTCCAGCGCTTTGCCGAGGCTGGTACGAGCTGCGTTGGTGGTACGGACATTGGCCTTGGTTGCCACTTTCATCCCGATAAAGCCCGCCAAGGCAGAACAGATCGCACCAATGATAAAGGAAAGGCCTACCAAAGGTGAGGAATCGGCGGTGTTGCCGCTAAATGCCAGGAGAACAGCTACGACCAGCACGAAAATGGCCAGTACCCGGTACTCTGCTTTCAGGAATGCCATTGCGCCTTCCGAGATGTTTTTGGCAATTCTCGCCATGCGCTCCGTTCCCACTTCCTGTTTCGTTACCCAGGAAGATTTCCAGAAGGTGTACAGCAACGCTACTACACCCATCAATGGAATAATCATCGTTAAACTATTTACCATAATCTTATCTAATTTTGAATGGTTAGTTTGATGGAAACTTTAGATCCGGACACCGACACCAGGAGAAACTCCTAAAATCCAGCTTCCGTCAGCTAATGTTTCAAGAAGTTATAAGTTTGAACCTGAAAAAGAAGGAGGCTCAACGTTCGCCTGGTCAGCTAAAAAAAGCCCCGGAACGAACATTGAACCCCCGGATTTTCCCGGTTTTTCGTTTGCGTGGCGAAAGTAAAACAAAATCTAAAGCTGGCAAATTTTTTCATCGGCAAATGAACTGTCCTATCTTGTTGTTTCTCAACGGTTAGCGACATAATTGATTGACTGCTGTACCAGCCCGCAGAGACGAACAAAATTATCAATGGCAGGAATTTACCTTCATATCCCTTTTTGCAAACAGGCATGTCACTACTGCAACTTTCATTTCTCTACCTCCTTAAAATACAGGAAGGAAATGATAGCCGCCATGCTGAAAGAATTGGAATGGCAAAAAGATTATTTATCGGGAGAGGTCATCGAAACCATTTATTTCGGTGGTGGCACTCCTTCCCTGCTGGATGAACCGGAACTGGCGTTGCTGTTTGAAAAAATAATGACCCTGTTTCCGGTGGCTCCATTTCCCGAGGTCACCATCGAAGCCAACCCCGACGACCTCACCCCCCAAAAGATCGCCCTATTGAGCAAGACACCGGTCAACCGTTTCAGTATCGGCATTCAGTCATTTTTCACAGAAGACCTGGTCTTTATGAACCGGGCACATAATGCTGACGAAGCAGAAACCTGCATTAAAATGGTGCAGGATGCAGGCTTTGACAATCTGACCATCGACCTGATTTACGGCTCCCCCACTACCCCCGATGCGCACTGGCAAGCCAATGTGGAAAAAGCCGTTGCGCTATCTATCCCCCATATTTCCTGCTACTGCCTGACCGTCGAGCCCAACACGGCATTGGATCATTTTGTAAAAAAGGGAAAAGCCCGGCCTGTAGATGAGGAACAGGCTGAAAGACAATTCAATTATTTAATCAAAAAACTAAACGCCGAAAATTATGACCATTACGAAATATCCAATTTCGGCAAGGAAGGTTTTTATTCGAAGCATAACTCCAATTACTGGAACGGAAAAAAATACCTGGGTATCGGTCCGTCTGCTCATTCTTTTAATGAAAAAAGCAGGCAATGGAATGTGGCCAACAATGCAAAATACATGAAATCAATTAAAGAAAATAAATTGGATCATGAAGCAGAAATACTAACTCCGGCACAACGGTACAACGAATATGTCATGACGGCCCTACGCACAATGTGGGGAATAAATTTCTCTAAAATAAATAACATGGGTTACGGGAAGTATTTTTTGGAAAATATAAAAATCTATCTGGATCAAAAATTAATCATCAAAAACCAGGGCTATTTTAAATTAACGAATAAAGGAAAGTTTCTGGCAGATGGGATTGCGGCATCGTTATTTCTGGAAAATTAAATACGGAAGAGTCATTATTATTTTTTCCAAAAAATAAATAATGCTCTTACGGGCTGCACAAAAAAAATTGTGGATAAAATCCGGAGCAGCATCCTGAAATAAATTCGGGATGAGTTATTCCCCGGCCCTGACAGTACCCAACCTCCTGTCGCAATCGGCTTTACCGGCAAACCTGGTTAAAAACCATTGAAGCTATACTTCTGCATCAACCCTCATCAACCTCTTATAAACTTTTATAAACCAAAAATACAACCACCCGAAAGAGACCACTTTCCCCGGTTTATTTTTAGACAAAATTCAATCTATAATTTACCGGCGCTTTATTTTTTATTCATCATTAATCCACATGCAAATACTTCAAACACAGAGACTCAACCTGCGACATATTACCCCTGCGGATGCTGCTTTTATGCTTGCCTTGCTCAACGATCCGTCCTTCATCAAATACATTGGCGACCGGGGTGTACGGACACTGGAACAGGCATCGGAATATATTTCCAATAAAATGGTAAAAAGTTATGACGAAAATGGCTTTGGTCTTTATTTAACAGAATTGAAAGAAGACCATACACCAATTGGCATTTGTGGCCTTGTCAACCGGGACACACTGAACGACATTGACATCGGTTTTGGATTTCTGTCGGCATACAAAGGAAAAGGCTATGGGTACGAATCGGCTTCTGCCGTCATGGATTTTGCAAAAAATAAATTAGGCCTTCACCGCATAGTTGGCATTACCAGCAAGGAGAATATATTTTCTATTAAACTACTGGAAAAACTGGGACTTCGATACGAAAAAACCATCGTATTGGATCAGGACGATACCGTTGAATTATACGGAGCCAATTTGCATACCGGGCCGACCGATTCCGGAAAAAAATCACGTCAATAAAATACCCAGAAAAGTCAGAACGGTAGCTACAAAACCAACCATAAAAATATTGTAGGAAATAGAAAGAAACCGGTATTTTTTATCCAGCACCTTTCCAAGATAATATAAGTCGCGGGACAAATTACCGTACAATAATTCTGTGTCCTGAAACATTTCCTCTACCAGCTCTTCGTATTTTTCAATATTCAGGCTAACGAAATTTCCAAAAAAAACCAGGTGTTTTCTCGCCTCCTCCAGCGGGGTGCCGTCGTTGATAACAGAGGTAACTTTCGGGCGGGCAGCCAGGACTGCAAAAATGAGCGAAGCCAAACCTGTCACCAAAAAAATCAGAACGGGCATCAGAACTGCCGGGTTGGTTTCGGTCATATTCCGGTAAGAAATGACGGAAATAATAACACTGATCAGAATGGCATTTACGCTGATCATGATATTGGCTTTTTGATCCGCAATGGCACTCAGGTTGATATGCGTTCGGTAAGTCGTTCGGAAAAAAGTCTGCACCCCGCTGTTGATGCGAGGCTTTAACGAATCGAATTTGCGGTCGTCGGGCGTGACCTTAGCCTCTTCCCGTTTCCGTTGTTTCCCCAGCTTTTGTTTGAGGGCTACCATATGACTGGCCACGAGCGGTTCAAAATTTACTTTAGCATAGGCCGTGTAAAAACGAGCCTCTCCCAGCAACCGCATGCTGTACTCCGTCCACTCCCGGGGGGTGTATTGCTGGTCGAGCAACAGTTCCCGTTCCAGTTTTAACAGCGCGTTCGTTTCAAAAAAATTGGCGCCATACAATACTCCGTGAACCGCATCGGACAGCATCTGGGTTTCGGTTTTTTTGGAAGGCTGCGCAGCATGTACCGCTTTGATAGCATCCAAAATCTGGTCTTTTCTTTCTCTGGAAAAATGGTGAGCGGTGAGAAACTTATCGGCCAACTCCATACTTCGGGGCGCCGGGTTCTTATAATCCAACATGTAGCCGACATTAAAAAACCAACCCGCCAGCACCGTCACCTCCCATTCTGCCTCGGTAGAACCATCGGCCTGGGCCAGGGTATTAATATGCTTGACCACTTCGCTTGCTTGCCGGTATGAATGGAATACCAGGCGGGAGTCATTCTTTTGGTTGTATAAATTGAGGACAAACTGCCGCGCCAAGGTGGATATGTCGATCTCAGATGCGGTTGGGTCGTTCGAAAAGTCGGTCGGTTGGTTCATACGTGTAGTTCCATTTTTTACGCAAGGTAAAGTTATTTAAGTTCTTATTTGAAAAAAAAGTATGTCATCTTGCTTTCCCACCGGAAAGGGTACTTTTTACAGAACTATTATTACCTTGTGAGCGGACGAAAGGAAATGGTTGCATAACTTTATTTTGCAGATTTGAGACTTTCCCGCTTTTTTTCGTCTTAAAAAACGAACCTTTATTTTTCATTAAAATTGGAATTTTAACATGTCAAATTTACTAGACCTCCTGCAAGGACAATTGGATGACAACCTGATTGGTCAACTCAGCCAACAACTCGGTGGTGCAGACCGCCAAACAACTCAAAAAGCAGCCCAGGGAGCGATGTCCACCCTGATCAGCGCTTTGGCGAAAAACGCCATGAACCCACAGAAAGCACCGGGCCTTGTCAACGCCCTCGAAAAAGACCATGACGGCAGCATCCTTGACAACATCTCAAACCTGATCGGAGGTAATGTTGCTCCACAGCAGGCCCGTGCCGCCAATGGCGCTGGCATCATCAAACACCTGCTGGGCGATCAACAGAGCGGCGCTGTTGACATGGTGTCCAAAATGAGTGGCCTTGATTCAAGCAAGACCAGCAACCTGATGGCTACCCTGGCCCCCATTGTCATGGGTATGCTTGGCCAGCAAAAACGCCAGCAAGGACTCGACATCAGCGGTATCGCCGGTTTATTGTCCAACACGGTCAACCAACAACGCAGTTCTGGTAATCCATTGATGGACATGGCCACTCGTTTCCTCGATAAAGATGGCGACGGCAGTGCACTGGACGATGTGGCGGGTATGGTCGGCAAAGGCCTGCTCGGCAGGTTATTTGGCCGGAAATAATTCTTGAATATTAGTTCGAATTTTAAATAATAAAGGGTGTGAGCAATCACGCCCTTTTTTTTGTGTTGCTTTCCTCTGCATTTTGCCGTTACATTTACGGTATGAACTATCTCGACATTTCACCAGAAATAAAAAATGCGACAGAAAGCGGACAGCCTGTTGTTGCCCTCGAATCCACCATCATAGCCCACGGTATGCCTTACCCGCAAAACGTGGAAACTGCTTTACTGGTGGAAAAAACAATCCGGGAAAATGGTGCCCTTCCGGCTACTATTGCTATTATTAATGGTAAATTAAAAGCCGGACTTTCGGAAGATGAAATAAATTATATTGGCAAAAACGGACCGAATATTTTAAAAACCAGCCGCCGGGATATTCCATTTATTTTATCAAAAAAAATAGCAGGCGCAACGACCGTCGCTTCGACGATGATCATCGCCCAAATGGCGGGCATTAAAATATTTGCGACCGGGGGCATTGGTGGTGTCCACCGGGGCGCCAATGAAACGATGGACATTTCTGCCGACTTGCAAGAATTGGCAAAAACAAATGTCGCTGTCGTTTGCGCTGGCGCAAAATCAATTTTGGATATTGGTTTGACGTTGGAATATTTAGAAACGTACGGCGTGCCAGTCATTGGTTTTAAAACCAATGAATTTCCCGCCTTTTATACCCGTAAAAGTGGATTTAGTGTGGATTATAAATTGGATACGCCAACAGAAATTGCGGATGCTTTAAAAATAAAATGGGAAAATAAATTAAATGGTGGTGTCGTCATCGCCAACCCTATCCCTGAACATTTTGAGCCATCGTTTTCTGAAATAAATAAAGCAACTGAACAAGCATTAAAAGAAGCAACTGAACAAAATATCAGGGGGAAAGAGATATCACCTTTTTTATTAAAAAGAATAAAGGAGTTGACGGGCGGCGAGAGCTTAAAAGCTAATATTCAGTTGGTGTTGAATAAT
>JBFIJS010000030.1:0-14421 GCA_041600595.1 Saprospiraceae bacterium
TGCGTGGATGCTACACTGCCAGCTACCCTGGACATTGACCTGACGGAATTGCCCTGCCTGATTGATGGCGAAGAGTTAGGATGCCTGGAACAGGGAGTCACCCTGAACACCTGTGGCGACCCTGCTTATACTTACCTGTGGTCGCCCTCCGAGGGCCTGAGTTGCCACACTTGCCCCAGCCCTTTTGCCAATCCGTCACAAACCACCACCTATACCGTAATGGTGCAAAATATTTCTGCGGACACGTGTTTTATCACCCGGCAGGTGACGGTCGTCGTCCCTGAAGATATCGGGCTGGTGGTCAGCGATGATGTCCGGACTTGCGAACCGGTGGCAACACTAACCGCTTCTGCGACTTTGCTGCCCGTTGAGTATGACTGGTTTAATGAAAACAATATGCTGATTGCCGACGGGCCCAATACCTTGACGGTCGATGTTTCCGGTACGGACCTTTACATCGCAAGGGCAACCGACCCGTTTGGCTGTTATTACTACGACACCGTACAGGTTGCCGGAGGGCCGGCCGATATCAGTGCCATTGGAGACCAGGCCATTTGTTCGGACGATCCGATCAATGTTTTTGCCACCAACCTCGACCCCAACGACACCCTAACCTGGCAATGGGCACCGGCAGGAGCCTTCAGCGGCGGTACGGACACCAGCAATCCCGATTTACTGGTCGTCCCGGGCAACCAAACCATCACCGTCACTGCGACCAACCAGTTTGGCTGCGACACCTCAAAAAGCGTGGTCATTGATGTCCTGGATGTCAACAACAACCTCGATTTTGACTTTACCATTGAATGCAACGGCAGCCAGGTTTCTTTCAATAACCTGAGCACCAATGCTTACAATTTTATCTGGGACTTTGGTGACCCTACCACAACCACCGACACCTCTACGGAGGTGAACCCCACTTACAACTACCCTTATGAAGATACTTTTCTGGTCACATTGACACTTGACTTTGACCTCGACTGTTTCACACCGGTGCAAAAGGATGTCGTTATTGACAGCACCCAATTCATCGTTGATTTTGATTTTGAATATGTCGATTGTGGAGAAGATAGTGTGGATATCAGGTTTCAGAACAACACCCAGTTTTTTGTCAATGGTATTTCCATCGACAGCTTCCTGTGGGAACTCAGCAATGGCCTGACTTCCCACGAGGAGAATCCCGTTTTCACTTTATTCACGGGTAATGACCTCGGCGTAGAACTAACCATTTGGACTTCCAACGATTGCATTGGTACGGACAATGAGTTCATTAAGTTTGAATTCCCGAACATCCCCCTGCCTGATTCTGTCGTTTTGTGCCCCGGTGATTCTGTTTTCCTCAACCCAAATGGTGATGTGAGATTCACCTATAACTGGACTCCAAACATAGCCATTGACAGCACCCAGGCCGTCAATCCGCTGGTTTGGCCTTCGCAAACTACAACTTACACCGTAGAAGTAACCAGCTTCACTCCCGACACCTGTACGATTTTTAAAGAAATAACTGTTTTTGTCCCGGCGGACATCAACGTGGAGGCTACATCCGACCCGCTGACCTGTGGCGACCCCGCTACGCTGGTAGCTTCTTCTGCCGTATCGCCGGTTGAATATACCTGGACCGCCACACCTCCGGGAGGCGTGGTTGGAGTGGGTAGTGTCGTCAGCCATTACCCGGCAGTCGATACCCGGTACGATGTATTGGCCATCGACCAGTATGGCTGTCAGGATACGACCAGTATTTTTGTGGCCAATGAAGCGGTTGATGCGGACATTTCCGGAAATAACGACCTTGTTTGTCCGCAGGACGAAACACAATTGTCCGTGATGAATAATGTGAGCGACCATACTGTTTCTTACGAATGGTCGGTTTCCGGGCCCGGTCTCATTGTTTCCGGAGGCACCACCAGCACTCCGACTGTTCTGACCCCAACAGCCGGCAATGTCGCCACTTATTCGGTAGTGGTGACCAATCAGTTTGGTTGTGATGACACTCTTTCCCTGACCCTTGAAGGTTACGAATTTGAACCGACCGTTTTGGCCAACGACACTTTATGTACCGGCGTTCCGTCGGAATTGAATCCTGGTGCCGACCCTGCTTATATTTACAACTGGTCACCGGCCATCGGGTTTCCTCCTGATACCCCCAACCCTACGGTCACCCTGACCACTTCTACCAGTTTCACGGTGACGGTTTCGTTAGGTTTTGGTTTTGACAATTGCGCCGATACGGTCGAGGTGTTCCGGTTTGTACCGGAGGCCATTGAGATCACGGGGGTCACCGACACATTTACTTGTGGAAACGAAATAGAACTGGTCGCCACGACCAATGTAACGACTCAGGTTGATTGGTTAAATGAATCGGGCGACACGGTACTTCAAACCGGCAACCCTTTCTCTCCCAATCCAGCGACAGCAGCCACTTACATCGCTTCCGCAACGGATCTGTTCGGATGTGTAGAGACCGATACTTTTTTGGTGATCAACCAGGAACCTACCATCATCCTCGACGGCGGAGGAGTCATTGACACCTGTCCACAACCCTTCTACGACCTTTGTATCAATAACTTTGATCCGAACGACATCCTGACCTACGAGTGGTCAGCGGTATCAAACGGACAAATAAACGGGGCCGCTGATACGGCGTGTATCAACATCAGTACAATAACCGGTGAAACTTCAACTTTTGCGGTGACCGTCACCAACCAACACGGTTGCACTGCAGACGAAACCGCCACCATTACCACCTTCGATTTTGTGCCAACTTTCCGGGAGTTCATTTATATCTGCCCGGATGTGCCGACAGCCATCAACCCGGAAGCGGCCGGTTCCGATTTAAATTATACCTGGAGTCCGGGGTTCGGACTGAGCTGTTCAGACTGCCCCAATCCTTTTGCCACGCTATCGCAGGATCAGCAGTACACCGTCACGATCACCAGTGACAACCCGACTGAAACCTGCATTGATTCGGGCTCGGTCAATGTAATCGTCGTTCCGTACATCGAGCTTGCGACCAATCCTGCCCCCGACACTTCGCTGTGTGAGGCCACTGACGTAACGCTGTCGGCCACGACGGTTTCGCCCATTACTTCGGAAATATGCTGGTTTGAAAATTCATTGAGCAACCAGATTGGCTGCGCCCCGGAGATAACCGTCATGCCCCTGGGCACGGTCGTTTACTATGCCGTGGCAAGTGACACCCTGGGCTGCCGGGATACCGTACTGGTCACCGTGAATGCCCACCCGGTCAATGTGGCGCTGGATGAGCAGCTCGTTTTTTGTGAAGAAGATGAGGAACTGACGATTGAAGTGATCAACAACGCCCCGGATCAGGTGCTGACCTTTTCCAACTGGCAGGAACAACAGTACATTATCGGAGCCGCTGCCGACAGTAGCAGCGTTACCGTGGACGGAGTGCCACCCGTTACTTTGTTTACGGTCGACATTGAAAATCAGTATGGCTGTACCCTGACCGATAGCACGACGGTTCTGTATTTCAACATCGACCCAACGGTAGGCGACATAACTTCCACCATGGATTCGATCTACTTCAATTCCGGTGAATTTTCCCAGCTGGGTCTGACTGATTTCAACCCGGACTACCTCTACGAATGGATACCACAAGACGGGCTGAGCAATCCCTTTGTACACGACCCGGAAGCGGCCCCGTTGGAAACAACCGAGTATGTTTTGATCATTACCAATGAATTTGGCTGTACGGCAGAAAGAGTCGATACCATATTTGTTCTGAACCCCGAGTGTGACGAGCCGAATATCTTCATCCCCAACGCCTTTACCCCAAATGGCGACGGCAGCAACGACCTGCTCTTTGTGAGAAGTAATATCATTGAGAATATGGAGTTGTCCATCTACAACCGTTGGGGAGAGCTTGTTTTCCGCACCACCGATCAAAGCACGGGGTGGGATGGAACTTACAAAGGCCAGCAACTGGCTCCCGATGTGTTCGGGTTTTATCTGCGGGCCGATTGTTTCAACGGCATGGAGTTCAGCAAAAAAGGCAATGTGATGATTTTAAGGTAAGGGGCTTGGGAAAGGAAAAGCCATTTGATAAAATATAAAGCGGGAAATAAACCAGCGTATGGTATCCGGAATCGCCCTGGCAGAATGACATGACCGGACGGAATGCACTTTTTTACGCGTAAAATTTTTACAAAAAAGGAATATTCAGCGTCAGCTTGTAAAACTCGTCCGGGTAGTCGGATTCTTTAAAATTCTTACCCAAAGAAAGCCGGAAAACATACCCGTCGCCAACTGTAAACTTAGCGTAACCACCTACCGCCTGGTACAACTGTTCGGATCCTTCCCGGATGGTCTGGCGGGTCAGCACAAATCCTTCGAGGTGGAGCCCCAACGATATTTTTTCATTGATGATGAAACCGGGCAACAACCAGTACAGAGCATAATCGTAAGAAAACAGCCCTTCTTTGCGGAGCGCTTTATACCACACCGCCTGCGCTTCCAATTCCATGACATCGTCCCGAAAAAAAACGGCCATGCTGGGGGCAATGCCATCGGCTACGACCCCCTGCGTACCACCGGATAATAATTTTCCGTGAGTCAGTGCCAGGGAGGGATTGAAAAGCCATTTCTCATTCCGGGTTTTCATACTCAATCCAAAACCAGTCTCCAGCCAATTATCAGAGCCAGTTCCCGGTGAGCCGAAGCTGGGGTTGGTCCATAAAATCCCGTAGTAGGTGAAACTCAGGTTTTCCTTCAAGCCGAAACTTCCGTAAGCTGCCGGTGCAAACCCAAACATGTTATCGAAAGGGAGGTTCAGGGAAAAGGTGGAAGCGGGCAGCTCCACTTTCTTTTTCTGAGCACTGACGGAAACGACCAAAGCAAATAAAAGAGCCAGGAGGATGAGCGTGGTTTTTATTTTCATGCAGCTTAGAATTTAGGCGACATCAAGCCGCTGTCAGTTCAGGAGTTTCCACATCTGCATCATCCATTGCTTCTGCTATTTCGGCTTCATCCTCAATCTCGTCCAGTTCAAATCGCAGGTTGTCAATGATAAATTCCTGCCGCTGCGGCGTGTTTTTTCCCATATAGTAAGAAAGCAGGTCATCCAGCGAGGTATCCTGTTGGAGCACGACCGGTTCGAGCCGCATATTTTCGTTGATAAAATCTTTGAACTCGCCCGGCGATATTTCCCCCAAACCTTTGAAACGGGTGATTTCTGCTTTTCCTCTCAAGGCCCGGATCGCTTCCTGCTTTTCTGTTTCGCTGTAGCAGTAAAAAGTTTTCTTTTTATCACGAACCCTGAAGAGTGGCGTCTGTAAAATATACAGGTGTCCGTTGCGCACCAGATCGGGGAAAAACTGCAGGAAAAAAGTGAGGAGCAACAGACGGATATGCATGCCATCCACATCTGCATCAGTGGCGATGACGACCTGGTTGTAGCGCAGGTCATCCATATCGTTTTCGATGTTCAGGGCATGTTGCAGCAGGTTGAGTTCTTCGTTTTGGTAAACAATTTTTTTGCTCATGCCGAAGCAGTTGAGCGGCTTTCCACGCAAGCTGAAAACAGCCTGCGAGGCCACATCACGAGCTTTGGTAATGCTACCACTTGCCGAATCCCCCTCGGTGATAAATACGGTCGTCGCCAGGCGCTGTTCTTCAGAAATTTTCTTTGGCGGATCGTTGTAGTGATGGCGGCAGTCCCGGAGTTTTTTGTTGTGCAGATTTGCCTTTTTGGCCCTTTCGTTGGCCAGTTTTTTTATCCCTGCAATTTCCTTTCTTTCCCGCTCCGATTGTTGAATACGGCGTTGTAGCTCTTTGGCCACATCTTCATTTTTATGGAGAAAGTTATCCAGTTCCTTTTCGAGAAAATCCCCAATAAATTTCCGGACAGAGGGACCTTTCGGTCCGATGTCCTGCGAGCCAAGTTTGGTTTTGGTCTGCGATTCAAAAACCGGCTCCTCCACCCGTACACTGACCGCAGCCACCACCGAAGAGCGAATATCTTTTACGTCGTAGTTTTTGTTGTAAAATTTACGCACCACGTTCACCAGGCCTTCCCGGAATGCATTCAGGTGCGTACCTCCCTGCGTCGTGTTCTGCCCGTTGACAAATGAATAATACTGCTCCCCGTAGTGATTGCCGTGCGACATGGCCACTTCAATATCTTCCCCAACGAGGTGGATAATCGGGTAGCGCAGGGTTTCGGTTTGGGTCTTATTGGAAAGCAGGTCGTACAGACCTCTTTTGGAGTGGAAAACTTTCCCGTTGTAATTGATTTTGAGGCCCGCATTCAAATAGGCATAATTCCACAATTGCGACTCCACATATTCTGAGCGGAATTTATAATTTTTAAAAACGGTATTGTCCGGTTTGAAAAAGACCATCGTTCCGTTTTCGTCATTTACTTTTTGCAACTTGTGGTCGTGCGTAATATTGCCACGCTCAAATTCCGCCACTTTCGCTTTTCCTTCCCGCACCGATTGCACCTTGAAATAGTCGGACAATGCGTTCACCGCCTTGGTCCCCACCCCGTTCAGTCCGACCGATTTCTTGAAAGCTTTGCTATCGTATTTACCGCCGGTATTGATTTGGGAAACACATTCTACGACTTTGCCCAGTGGTATGCCCCGGCCGTAATCCCGGACAGTCACGGTGCCGTCTTTTATCTCCACATCGATTTCTTTACCGAAGCCCATTACGTATTCATCAATACAGTTGTCCAGAACTTCTTTCAATAATACATAAATACCATCGTCGGCTGTCGACCCATCGCCCAACTTACCGATATACATACCGGGGCGCATACGGATATGCTCTCGCCAGTCAAGGGATCTGATGTTATCTTCGTTGTAGGTTACTTGTGACATATATTTCTCAGTTTTGAGTTGTTGAGTTTTGAGTTAAATGTTTTAAAAAAAAACTAATGGAATTTGGCTTTTTCGATTTGTTGGTTGATGAAGTCGGTGTGGGCTTTGGTTTCTGTCCGTATCAATTTTTGAATTTCTTCATCTTCCAATGTCTGATGATAATGTTTTTTTATTGAATAATTTCCGTGTAAAGGAGATACTTTAAAATAGTCTTTTTCAAAAGCTATTAATAAGCCAGAATCGTAATCAAAAGCTTCCATACCTTTTTGTTCGAATTTTATGAACGAACACTTAAGGCTTAGTTCATTAGTATTTTCCTGAATTACAAATTGATTTATTAGCTCTTTTAATCGAATGATATTTTTGAATTGAATACTCAAATCGCTCTTTCTTTTTGTTCCGTAGTACATGTACAGTTTGATGTCTGAATATTTAAATATTAACCTTTTGCTCTCAGAATAAAATTTTACGATCAAGGGAAATATACTTTCTTCAAATACCTCAAGAATCAACTTTGGAGACCTTGTTTCTTGAACATGTTTACCAATTGAATTCAATTTTTGCTTAATCAACGCAATCTCCTTATCCACATCATTCGCCTCATCAATACTCTCTCCCTTCGCCCCCCGGATCATCAACGCCAGCGACTGTTCCAAGTTATTTCCAATATATTCAATAAAAGGCGAGATCGAGCCTGCATCTGCCTGCCGCAAAGCGCCAAAGTAATTCTGCTTGTCCTCCGTTTTTACAATGACTGGCGGGTAGCCATATTGCATTAAAATAAAATTCATCAATATCCTCGCTGTGCGGCCATTGCCGTCATCAAAAGGATGGATGCGGATGAATTTATAATGAAATTCCGCAGCCAATAATAATGGATGTGTTTCTGGGTCTTCTTTTTTATCCCGATACCAATCCATCAGATCGGTCATTTTTGCGGGTGTTTCTTCTGGCGTAGCAAAACGGAATATTTCACCTGTTATGGTTTCGACATGGTTAGGCGTCGTTTTATATTCCCCAATTTTAACTTTTTTGGATTGGGGCTTTCCTTCCGCTGTTTTTCCCCATACTTCATAAGGTTCTTTTAAAATCAATTTGTGAATCTGTCGGATAAAATTTTCCGTCAGTGGCCGATCTTCTTTTACCACTTCTTCCACCCATTTTATTGCTTCGTCATGCCCGGTTATTTCAAAGTGATCTTTCAGCGGTTTTCCAGCGGCGGTGATCCCAAAAAGGATCAAGGCTTTCGTTTCCCCGTAGCTCAGTGAATTCCCCTCCAAATGGTTTGAATGAAAACTCCAATCCAAGCGGAACTTCTGCATGATAGCAGCTTCCTGATCCGATTCGAGGGGTCGACAGGAATCCAACTCTGCTTTCAGCTCCGTCACTTTTCGAAGAATTTCCATGAAAGGCAATGATTTAGACCAATGGTTTATGTTCCTTGTTTGGCGAATTAGAAATCAAACCTCAATTTTACGCAAAGCTAAACATTTTACCGCAATCAAAACAAATTGTTTTTATTTTCGGAACAAATGTGTTTCAATCTGCAAAATACAAGGAATTGACCGGGCTGCTTTGAATTTCAAAAAAACATATCACCTCCACCCAGCCATGCGGCTTCTGTACAATGCCCTGCAAAAGGAACGCAACCTCAAGCTTATTTTTGCGATCGTGCTGATGTCCGCCGGGGTGACGGTGCCGTATTTGTATTTTCGGAAAAACAGTTTCATTTCTTCCGCAGGAATGGTCGCCCTGCTGATCGGGCTCCGGTTGATGTACGGCATTCTTAAAAAACCGCGGACGGAAGACGAGCGGCTGTGGAATTTACTGAACGACGACCCCCGGCAAATCGTGTGGGTCTATTCCATCTCGACGCAAACGATGCCATTTGGCTTTCACCTCTGGGATGCCGGAACGATGTATTTTAAATTGGTGGATGGTGATGAAATTTCGGTAAACCTGCCGGTAAGGAAATTAAAAATGGTTGCAAAATTTTTAAACCGGCTGTTGCCCCACGCATCATTTGGCTACTCGGATGAACGGCAGGCCATGTTTGACAACGACCCTAAATCACTATTAAAATGAACAAACTCTTCGAACCCGTCGACATCGCTCCCCTGGTTTTTTTTCGGGTCATATTTGGAATCCTCGGTTTTGCCGATATGATGGGGGTCTGGATTTATTACCATTTATATAAAGGTTATTTCAATCCTGATAATTTCCAATTTAAATACATGGGCTTTGAATGGGTGCCGGTTTTACCCGAACCCTTTATGTCATTATTTTTTTTAATCACGATGACGGCGGCCATATTCATCGTTTTAGGTCGGAACTACAGGTTCAGCACGGTCATTTTTGCTATTGGTTTCACGTGGCAGTTTTTTCTGGAAAAATCATTATACCTGAATCATGGCTATTTATTTTGCTGGATCAGCTGGATCATGGTCTTTCTCCCCGCCAACCGGCAGTGGTCCTACGATGTCATAAAAAATCCGGCGCTGAAAAGCGATGTCATAGCGCGGTGGAGTTTGTGGATATTACCTTTCCTGATGGGGGTGGTCTATTTTTTTGGAGGTATTGCAAAAATAAATGCCGATTGGCTCAACGGAAGTCCCCTGAACCTGTGGCTGCAAAACGTAAAAAATATGCCACTGCTCGGTCCGGTTTGGGGTCACGAAATAACACCTCTCGTTATGGCCTGGAGTGGTATGCTCCTCGACCTCACGGCCGCATTTTTCCTCATGTTTAAAAATACCAGAAAATGGATCCTGGGCTTTATTTTATTTTTTCACCTGACCAATACGCTCATTTTTCAAATAGGCATCTTCCCGTGGCTGTCGATTTGCCTGAGCCTCTTATTTTTCCCGCCCGGCGATTTCAGGAAGTGGTTTTCTTTTTTAAAAAGAAAAATAAAAAAACTGGAAAACGTAGAATCATGGTGGGAGCGTGTCAGCCCGCAACCAGCAAATTCCGTCCATGATTTTTATGCAACCAACAGACCGTTGCCACCTGCTTATCCGAAAAAAAAAGTAATGACCGCTTTAGCTGTTATTTTGCTGATACATTTCTCTTTACCCCTGCGGCATCATTTATTTAAAGGCGACGTGGCCTGGACGGAGGAGGGGCACCGCTATTCCTGGCGGATGATGCTCCGCTCGAAACGTGGGTACGGAAATTTTACGGTAAAAGAATTTGACTCCGGCCAAATCATAAAAATCAGGGAGCGGGATTACCTCACCGACCGTCAGCGGGAAAAATTATTCACCCACCCCGACATGATCTGGCAGTTTGCCCAACATTTAAAAGAGACCTGGCACAAAAAGGGAGTAGAGAATATCGGCATTTACGCCAATGTAAGGGTCCGGTTGAATGGCCGCCACAGTCAGGTATATATCAATCCCGAAACAAACCTGGCGACGGTTAAATGGCAATTCTTTCAGTCTGCCGACTGGGTACTCCCTTACAATAAATAACGAACTGACATTCCATATATAAACACCCCTTCGTCATAAAATCAATATACGATATCGGGGGTACCACTATTCCCTTTTCGGACACCGGAACAATCCTTTTTCCACCGGAAAAAACACCCTGAATTAAGGCCTGACATAAAAGAAAAAAGGGCCATTGCCTGAACAGCGATGACCCTTTTCGTTTTGTTTTGATCTTGTATTAACCCTTGGCCAATTCGCCGGCAAGAGCGGCCCACTTGGTTGGGTTGCGAAACTTGCTCATGTTATTGGCTTTGAGCAATTCTTTGTATTGGTCAACGGAAGTGTCAGCCATTTTTGCAAACGTATCCACACCGTTAGCTTTCAGCATTTCTGCGACCCTTTCCCCGACGCCTTTAACTTTTGTCAGGTCATCGCCGCTAGTTGTCGCTTTAGCCTTTGCCGGACGACCACGGCCGGTTGTTTTCTTTGTAGCAGTCGCTTTCTTCGCAGTCGCTTTCTTTGCAGTGCCTGCCGGACGACCACGGCGCTTTGGTGCAGCCGGGGCAGCAGCCGTTTCCGTAGCAGCTTCCGCACTCTTCGCCGGACGACCGCGACGACCCGTCGTTTTCTTAGCAGTGGCAGCTTTCTTCGCAGTGCCTGCCGGACGACCACGGCGCTTTGGTGCAGCTGGTGCAGCAGCGGTTTCCGTAGCAGTTGCAGCACTCTTAGCCGGACGACCGCGACGACCTGTCGTTTTTTTGGCAGCTGGTTTTGGTCCGGGTTTACGTCCTCTTTTAGTAGTAGCTTTAGCCTTAGCACTGGCGGCGGCCGCATCTTTTTTGGCTTTTGCGATGGCTTTTTTTGCCTGCTCTACTGCTTTGTCAGCAGCTTTGGCGGCATCCTGATAGGTTTTGATTCTCGCTTTAATGGCTTTTTGCTCTGCCTTGACCGCAGCCTTGGCAGCTTTACTTGCAGCTTGAGCAGCTTTCAAAGCTTCTTTTAATTGTGCTATTTCCATTGTTTGTAAAATTATTGCAGGGATCAGAAAACAGGATTTTCCCTTGCTTTTATCCCGCTGTTTTATTGAAGATTTTAAAAAATATTATTGTTGTTGTATTTAGAGGCCCAATTATTCAAGTGGATTGAACTCAAATTTTAATCACTGCACTTCCTCCACTTTCTTATTATACTACTAAGCCCGTTAATTGTTGCCTGCCCTTTTTTCCGGTTATATTCCTGCTGACCGGTGGTAAAAACATTATATCGAAAAACCGCTCGCCCAAATAATTGTACCGGGGATATACAGACATTTATCATCATACCTGACACCATCAACTCTTGCATACCGGTTTCGGAATGTGACGTCCGGAAAAATTAAACCTTTTCACCATCGGCATATACTTAAAACGAATGTCTTGTGAAATAGCAATATCCCAAACCACTTCGTTTTGAGTATATTTTGCGGATGCACCTTCATTTGGAAATATTGGGAATGGATGATTGCTTGAACAAAAAGGAAGAAAGGATTCGCCCGAATTTTTAAATTTCAATAAACCCACTGTCAAAAAATTATTGCACAATTAGTGTTGCCTGACGCAGTATTTAAAAAAGGCTTGATGTTTTTTCGATTGGCTTATAGCAAAGTACATACCTTAAATATTAATTGTAAATTGCTTACCGCTGCAAATATAGAATTCTTTGTTTAAAAAACAATAATTAATTGA
The DNA here is from genome assembly GCA_041600595.1 of Saprospiraceae bacterium. Classification (GTDB taxonomy): domain Bacteria; phylum Bacteroidota; class Bacteroidia; order Chitinophagales; family Saprospiraceae; genus UBA6168. The sequence continues at coordinate 12,001 of JBFIJS010000030.1, forward strand.
CACCCAACAAGATGAGAATTGTTATTAGTAATTATAGCGCGGTTAACCCAACGTTTCAGCTCTCGTTTCTATGATTCTTTTTCTCTGCATTATGCTGTGCCGTTGCTGGGACATGTCCATTTACAATATTTTCCCGAGATGGCTGGAAAAAGTTGAGGCAGTTGAGAGCGCTACCGTCCCGGGCGAACTAAGCAAAGACAAAACCGGCATCAGCGTAATGGTCTTAAAACCGGTTATCCTGCAAACTTGCCGTATTATACCGATTCCGAAATGGTTTGAGAAAAAATAAGCCATTTCTCCATCGGCATACGCTCAAAACGAATGGTTTGGGAATTTACAATTTCGCAAACCACTTCGTTTTGAATATAAATGGTTTCCAGGTTATTATTTACTAAACCAATAAATATACTGTGCCTGTTTTTTTAAATTATAAAATACCTTTGCCGCAGATTTTCCTTGTCAGATTTCTCAAAACGTATTTTACAATTAAACGATGAAAAGACTCCCATATCATTTGCCCCTTCTATTCCTGGCGGCGTACCTGTCCCAATCATATGCACAGGAAATAAGGTACGACCGTGTTGATTTTTCCGAAAACCCAGCATGGACGGAAGTTTTGTCCAATGCCCGTCAAACGGGTAAGGTCATTTTCCTCGACGGTTATACGACCTGGTGCGGCCCTTGTAAGAAAATGGATAAAGAGGTTTTTAACCGGCCACAAGTGGCTAATTATTTCAACCAAAAATTCATCAATGTAAAATATGACATGGAATATGGAGAGGGTCCCAAACTGAAAAACAGGTATGGTATCAGTGCTTTCCCCACTTATTTATTTATCACCGGAAGCGGGGAAGTCATCCACAAAATAGTAGGGGCATATACGGAAGATGATACATTTTTGGATTATGCTAAATTGGCAACCATCAGCGGGCAATCATATACCGATTTACAGAAAAGGTACGGAAGTGGCGAGAGAAATTCCGAACTGATTTTCAGCTACCTGAATGCTTTACGAATGGCCGGTGAAATAGAAAAAGAAAAAGGAATTGTCGACGACTATCTCCGGCTTATGACTGCCGACCATTTCATGGACCCGTCGTATTGGGGTATCGTAAAAGTATTTCTAAAGAATCCGGCCTCCCGTGAATTCCGCATTTTACTGGATAACCGAAAAGATATCCGTGAGGCCATTGGTAGAGAAGAAGTGGATGCGAAAATTTATAGTGTACTGAATGAGTTTATTCAAAAAAATATGGATTTCAACCACTGGAACACGGTGAAAAAAGAAGAGGGGGAAATGGTGATTGAGTATATCCGGCAAATCGATTTTGAAAAAAGGAATGAATTACTGGCCAGGGCCCTCGCTGCCAAACATTACCGAAACGGTGATTATTACGATTTTGGCGCTTTAGTGGACGCTATGATTGATTTTAATTTATTGGGAAGTTACCACAATAAACCTGCCCTGTTTATTGAATATGCGGGGGTCATTAATAAAATGGCGGTAGATACAGGCTTAATAAAAAAAGCCTTGCGATGGTTGAAGATGATCAATGAAAACGATTTATCGCCGGAGGAAAAGACAAATTACTTTAAAACAAAGGAAGCACTGGGTGGAAAATTGTAAATCCATCAGATTGGCCTTTTACCGGTCAGGCCCGTTGCGCAGCCAAAAAAATATTTCCGGCAGCGAACCTCAAGGCCTGCTTCTTTGAATATTTTTTCAACTTTTGCACAATCGCCAAAACGCTCGGTATAAATGCCCAACATCCGATAATTAGCAGGATTGCCTAAAAATATTTTCCCTAAAAAAGGAATGATATACTTTAAATAGAAAAGGTAAGGCCATTTCAAAACACGGGAACGAGGCACCGATATTTCTAAAACAGACAACTTTCCGCCTGGCTTCAACAACCGCATTATTTCATCTGCCAGCAATTTGATCTGTACTGGCGACAATGTTTTTAAACCAAATGTGGAAATAACTGCATCCGCGCTTTCAGCCGGCAAGGAATTACCAAAAACATTTTCACAACGTATGTCAATGGCGGCGTGCTCTAATTTTAATTTTTCCTGCTCCGCAAACCGAACCATACCCCGGCAAAAATCGATACCCGTAATCCGGCAGTCTTTTTTAGTTGCGGTTATAATTGGCGACCACGCCTCCCCCATCCCCGACATTAAATCAACGATATGCATACCTGGCAATAAACGAGCAGCCTGGACACATTGCCGCCGCCAGCGGATACTGAATCCAAACGAGGTAATGACATTCATCCGCTCGTAAGTCCCGCTCATTTGTTCAAAAAGCTCATTGACATAAGCGGGATCATAAATTTCATTATTCTGGTTGTTATTCAATACTGTATAACGGAAGTATATTTATAAAATGCGGAGCAGAAAAAGTCGCTCTTTTGGCAA
>JBFIJS010000031.1:0-14316 GCA_041600595.1 Saprospiraceae bacterium
GGCACAGAACGTCAGACTACCAAAACGCTGGAACCGGAGTTGGTGCCGGACCTGCCTGAGCGTGATCTGCCTGCGCCCGTCCTCGCCCCGGTCATTTACGCAGAAGAAAAACCCACTCTACTCATCATTGAGGACAACCGGGATGTGGTGGCCTACATTGAGTCGCTGGTGCGGAAAGATTATATTGTAGAAATTGCCCGCAACGGTCAGGAAGGCATCGACAAGGCACTGGAGACCATCCCTGACATTATCGTTTCCGATGTTATGATGCCCGAAAAAGACGGCTATGAAGTATGTCATATTCTTAAAAACGATGAACGCAGCAGTCATATCCCCATCATCCTGCTGACTGCCAAATCGTCGACGGAAGACCGCATAGAAGGTCTGCGGGAAGGAGCGGATGCTTATCTGACCAAGCCGTTTAATAAAGAAGAATTATTTGTGCGTTTGGAACAACTGGTGGCCTTGCGTAAATCCTTACAGGTACATTATTCCTCGTACGAGCCCCTCTCACAGCATAACCAGGAGAGTATAAATCCATCCCTTGACGACTTGTTTTTACAAAAACTGATCGGCGTGGTGCAAGACCGGCTGGATGACCCCTCGCTTTCCGTTACCCACCTCTGCCGGGCGGTCAACCTCAGCAATATGCAGGTAAACAGAAAACTGAAAGCCCTGACGGGCAAAACCCCTTCCGGTTTTATCCGCTCCATCCGCCTGCAAAAGGCAGTCGAACTACTAAAGACGACAGAATTGAATGTGTCCGAAATTGCCTACGAGGTCGGCTTCAACGATCCCAACTATTTTTCCCGGGCCTTTTCGAAAGAATTTGGCCACCCGCCTAATGTGGTGCGCAAGTAGTTGATTATCATATTTTTACAAGTTAGTATGACGTATTGTGTGAAATGAGTGCTACTCTTTTTTGCCGGTGGTGAAATGGGTACAGGGAATTGTGGCGTGGGTACAGGTGGCCGGACAAAAAAGCCCGCACTTTTGGTCCGATCGGTTTTGGCCGCTCGTTTTTCGAGGTGTTGCCGATGCCAAATATTACGCGATGTTTTGCCCCATCCAACTCCTGCGTTTATGGTACTGCTGCAAATGACAGACAGGAATATACCCCGGCTGGCAGTCCGAAAAAATAACGCCTCGTGTGGCTTGTAAAACAACAGCATCAACTTTTTAGAAAAATTCACCAAATCAAAAATCATCAACCATGAAAACTTTAATTTCAATGCTCGCCCTGGCCGTTTGCTGCTTCTTTTTTCAGAAGGATGGGACTGCCCAAAATGGCGAAACCGAATACGTCACCGTCGAATACATGAAAGTAAAACCCGGCATGTGGCAGGAGTACCGGGAGTGCGAAAGAGCCTGGAAACTGGTGCATCAGGCTCGCAAGAAAGCGGGCTACATTACCGGTTGGGAACTGGAGCGGGTCGTTTTTCCCGCAGGCACGGGGATGGAGTATGATTTTCTCGCCATCACTCATTATAAAAACTGGGGAGCCATTCTTGCCGAAAATAACGAAACCTGGGATGCCGTCTTTCAAACCTTACCCGAGGATCAACGGACAATAGCCAACCGGGCGGAAGAATTACGCGACCTCGTAAAGCGGGAGATTTGGAGTGGTGGCGACCGGGTCTTTGCAACCGGTGGTGACCGACCCAAATTTGCTGTCGAAAATTTCATGCGCATCGCCGATGCCAATTGGGATGCCTGGGAAAAAATGGAGATGGAATTCGTGAAACCCGTTCATCAGAAAAGCATCGAACTGGGGACCCGTGCCGGCTGGATGATGGCCTATATGGTCCTGCCCCGCGGCGCCGATTACCCGTACCGGGCTTCCACCATCGATTTTTTTAATTCCTGGGAACAGATGGGGCTCGACGAGGGCAAATCGTGGGAAACCGTGTACCCGGGTATGACCTATGAGGAAATCGGAGCCCGCTTTGAAAACACCCGTACCATTGCCAAAACGGAAGTTCGCAGGCTGGTGGATTATGTGGAATAAAGTACCAACCAGAGCAGGGTAGGGGGCAGGGGGTTTTAAAGTTTGAATTTGCGCTTGTGCTTGAATTTTAAAAACTCCCCGGAACTTAACAGCCCTGGGGTGGGGGGACAGATCGGAGAGGAATTCTTTACCCCTGCATGGAAAAGGTCCGGCGGGTTGGTCTCCATCACGAATGATAAAACCAACCCGCCGGACTTTTTTTATCAATAAATAGTTGTAAATCAATGTTCTATATGCCAGGGCAGCATGAAGCTGCAAAACGCAGAACAATTCGCCATTCCACCACACCCCAGCGTTTTCAGGATTTCGCTGCGCTCAAACTGCCAACTGAAAACTGCCAACTGAAAACTGCCAACTGCCAACTGCCAACTGAAAACCGCCCACCTTACCGATCCACCACCACTCGTTTCACCTGTTGCTTATATCCGTCAGCTTTCACCCGTACCGCATAATTACCGGAACGCAGCGGAAAGACATTGAACTGGTTGTGGCTTTGCAGCTTTTGTTCAATCAGCACCCGGCCCAGCAGGTCAGTCAGTTGGACGGTACCGGAAGGGGTATCGCCACGCCACCGGACCTCGATGGTGGTAGAAGCAGGATTGGGGTACACCTGCAATAAATCCGTTGGGCCACAGTCTGTACAAGATTGCCATGTAGCGTTGGTGCTACCGCCGCCCACAAGCGGGTTGACTGTGCAGTTGGCATTGATCTCCGCCACCGAATTGCATCCCATCTGATTAAAGAAAATCGTGGTGGTCCCGCCGACTCCGCCACTGGTCAGCAGGTCGTCAATGGCGCAGCAGTCCGACAACTGAAAGTTATAGTAAGTGGATAAGGCCCCTCCCACAGTGGTAAGGGCCTCCAGACCGTCGAGACTGGCCAGGGAACTGTTCATTACAATCGAGAGGTTGCCGGTGATTTCCACTACATTCCCCAAAGGTGATAGGTCGGTGATATTGGCTCCGGTGATGGTCACGTTTCCCTGGATCGTGGAGTAGCATGGTGGCCAGGCATCGAGTTGAGCCTGCGAAGTAAACTGAACATTGCCGGTGAAGGTCAGTCCCGAAAGTCCCTCATCCACTTGTCCGTCGCAGTTGTCGTCGATACCGTTGCAGATCTCCGGTGCGCCCGGATGGATGGCCGCATTGTTGTTTTCGCAGTCGGTGTCAACCTCTATCAGGTTGTCCGCCCGGCGGTGGCCGGCGGGACGGGAGCATTGTACAACTGCCGGTAGGGCACCGTAGAAATCGACATCGTAGTCCGGATACCAGACCTGTCCCGGGAACCAATTGGCTTTGTTATCGTCACAGTCTTCTTCGGGGCCGTTCAGGGCGGCCAGGGCCTTGTAGCCAGTTGGTGGCACACAGCCGGTCTGCGTCACGTAATCGGTGTAACCGTCGCCGTCGAGGTCTTTGTACCAGGTCGTTGGTTGGGAGCCTGCACCCACCGTGGCCGTCACCGTTTTTTCACAAATGGCCGGCACGCCGAACACCTTTACTATTACGGTATAGCTGCCCGGCAGCAAGTTGGCAAATGACCCGGTGGCCTGGTAGTTCACCCCACCGTCGATAGAGTATTTCACCTGTCCGCCACCGGCTGTCGCCGAAACGGTCAGACTGCCATCGGCCATGCCCGAACAGGTTTCGGCCGTGGCTGCTGTGCCCGTGATGGTGAGGAATGCTGCCACCTCCACCGTAGCGGAACAAGTGGCGGTGTTGCCGTTGGCATCGGTTACCGTCAGGGTGACGGTGTTGGTGCCTTCGTCCTGGCAGTCAAGTACCGGCGGGGTAGCGGTCAGACTTTGGATGCCGCAGGCGTCAGAGCTGCCGTTGTTGAGGTCGTTCGGGTCGATGATGTACAGGGCATTGGTACCGAGCGTGGCGTTGATGGTGGTTGTGGTACAATTTGCCGCAGGCGAAATATTATCCGCAATGGTCACGGTAGCCGTGCAGGAGGTGGTGTTGCCATTGCTGTCAAAACCTTCAATAGTGACGGTATTGGGGCCCACGTGGGAACAGTCAAAAAGAGTCTGTGTCAGGGGCTCCAGTCCGACAAAACCACAATTGTCGCTGCTGCCGGTAAAAGTAGTGGCCTGGGTGATCGTGGCCTGTCCGTTGGCATCGAGCCAAACCGTGGCGTTGGCACAGGTAATCACCGGGGGGAGGTTGTCCTCAACGGTGACGGTAGTCGTACAGGGTGCGCCATTACCATAAGCGTCGGTCACGGTGAGGGTGACGGTATTGGGCCCCACATTGGCACAATCGAAACTATTTGGCGAAGCCGAAAAGGAAACGGCACTACAGGCATCGGTACTGCCGCCGTCCAGATCGCTGGCGTTCAGGCTGGCCTGCCCGCTGGCATCGAGTTGAATGGTATGTGGTTGGCAGACCGCCGTCGGAGCGGTGTTATCTTCCACGGTAATAGTTGCGGTGCAATTGGCCTGGTTGCCACTGGCGTCGAATACCTCAACGAAAACCGACACGGGAGTACCTGTATTGGCACAGGAAACAGTAGTCGGATTCATTCTCCAGAAATTGATAATGGTGCAGTTATCAGTGCCGCCGGCAAAAACGTCGGCCTGCGTCAGTGTGTAGTTGCCGGAAGCGTCGAGTTGGACAGTGCCTGTTTTACAGATGGGCACGGGGTTTTCGTTGTCCTTGACGGTGACGATGGCGGTGCAGGTATTCGGGTTCCCGTTGTTGTCGATGACGGTCAAGGTCACCGGGTTCGCCATGTTGACGTGGGAGCAGTTGAAACTGTTCGGAGCAACTGTCATCGACTGGATGCCGCAGACGTCGTCACTGCCGTTGTCAACGTCGCTTCCCGAAATGCTGGCATTGCCGTCTGCGTCCAGCAGGACCGTGTGAGGTTGGCATTTGGCCGTTGGCAGGATGTTTTCTTCGACGGTGACGGTGGCGGTGCAGGTGGATGTTAAATCGCAATTGTCGGTCACGGTCAACGTTACTTCCACCATGCCTGCATCGCTGCAGGTAAGATTGGAGGGCGCCACTGACAGGCCGGCGATGCCTGTGAAGTCGTTGCTGCCGTTGTCTATCTCCGATGGAGTCAGGGTGTAAGTACCTGCCGCTGAGAGTTGGACAATAGTGTTTTTGCAAAGGGCCGTGGGTGGGGTTTGGTTTTCTACCCTCACCTCTTTTGTAGTTGATAATGAAAACGTGGAAAAGGTATCCACAATGGTCAGTTTAACTTCAAACGACCCAACGGTAGTGTAGGTGTGAATAGGGTTTTGGGCGGGGGAAGTGTTCAAATCCCCGAATTCCCAAAACCACGTATCGGGTTTGGTGGATTGATCTGTGCAAAAGACTGTATGAAGATCAAAGCATCCGATGTCCGGGTTGAGGGAAAAGCCTACCGCAATGGCGTCCCCAATGCCGATTTTTAAATCAAAAAAACCTGCATCGTTAGCGGTATGGCCATCCACCACGATATAGTAAATGCCGGGCAGCAGATCGTTTTCTTTTATCTGGGCGTCGTTGCCCGGGCCGTTGTCGGATGCGATTTGGATGCCACCTGCATCGAGGAGGTAGAGCACCCCGTTGAAGGTAGCGTTTTCCAAAAACAAACCAATAGAGCTGTTGGCGGTAAGGGTTATTTTATAAAAAACGTCACTGCCGGGGTTGGCTGTCCAGCTGTTATCGAATCCGATGTTACAGCCGGAAAAATTGAGCCTGGTGCGAGGGGCCTGGCTCCCCAGGTCAGTGGCATTTGCCAGTCCGGAGGTGGAAGTTCCGACATATTCGTAGGCGCCTATATCGATTCCGCCATACAGCGGACGAGTGTTACCATCAAGATCGTTGGCCGGGGCACCTGTGACTGTTCCCGCATCAATGGCGGGAGAGCAGGGTTGGAGGCGGAAGTCGCCGTTCGGTGCATCCACAAAGAGTGGGTCGGCGTCCAGGTTGCCTGTGCCGGGGTAGCCACCTTGGACGATGGAGTGGGTGACGGTGGGGTTAGAGGGACCATAAGGTGCTATAATTTGATTAAGAAATTCGCTGCCGTTGCCCCAGAGGATGCAGTTGGTCACGATAGGGGAGGCAGATCTATTGGCCAATCCACCTCCGCCGTTGCTAGCCGAATTATTGCTGAATGTGCAGTTGGTCACCGAGGGAGAGGATACGATATTTCGCATACCACCTCCTACAATCGCTGAATTGCCTGTGAAGGCGCAATTCACCAATGATGGAGAGGCTTCAATGTTGTACATCCCCCCGCCAAGGAAGGCTGTATTCCCAACTATATTACAATTGACCACTTTTGGAGATGAGGATATATTGTGCATGCCTCCCCCTCTCCACTGGAAGCCAGAACCATCAGCGTTGGGTCCGTATGCATATCCCCCTGAAATCGTGAATCCATCCAACACTGCCGTTTCATCCAGCCCATTGTCCACATTATAAATGACGTGGTAGCAGTTGTCCGTGTTGACACCCGGCGTACCAATATCGCCGCTCAGGATGGTCACGTTGGTGGCCCAGTTCCTTTGACTCAAACTGGTCTCGCCTCCGGCAAAGCCGCCGTAGATTTTCACGCCGGGCAGCATGACGAAGGTGCGGCTGCGCTCGTCTGTTCCACCTGATTTTTTGGTCGGCAGGTAGGTGCCGGCAGCCACCCAAATTTCGGTGATGCCGGGGCAAGTACTGGCGAGTGCGTCTTGTAAGTTGGTGAAGGCATTTGCCCAAGAGTTACCTATGTTCAAGCCTACCGCAGCGTGATTTACATATAATATATTGCCCGCAGGGCAACAGACGTTGCCCTCGTCAATACCGTTCACACAGTTGTTGTCTACACCATCGCAGACCTCGTTTGCGCCGGGGTGGATGGCAGGATTACTGTCGTCACAGTCAAAGTTATTTGCGACATAGCCTAAACCAGGGTCTGGAGTGCAGTTCAACTGTATGCTGATAGCAGGGTCGCCATAGCCGTCGCTGTCCGCGTCAGCATAGTAGGTGGTAAGCGTTCCGGGAGTCAAGAATTCCAAACTCCACGAAATCATGGTGCCTCTTTCAGAACCCCACTGGTCAATAATCAGGAGTTCCCAAGTACCGTTGGCAACAGTCATGGCGTTAAGGGTGGTGGAAGTAGGTGTGATGGTAATGCCACAAGTTTTGGCTGTCAAACTACCTTCAGGGCGAAATTGCCCTGTAAAAGGAGGCGTTCCGGCAGTAATGCTGATGGAGGCGTCGTCCCGGAATTCCGTGTTGGTATAGTTATTCTCTGAGCCACCGTTACCGGTCGAAAGTTCTATGGTGCTGCCGGTGGGCGACACAAGGTACATGTTTATATGGGAATTCCAAGTATGGTCCAAGTTGACTTTCACGCTACGAAGCACACTCCCGGCTGGAACGCCAGTCACGACATTGTTGAAACGGGTACCCCCGGTTGTTTGAGGAGCAACGGAACAGCCCCCGGTGCCTGCCGACGGGATGAGGGAGTTGCCCGCAGTGTTGGTGGCGTTGCCAGGAAAAGACATCAGCTCTATGTCCACAAAGTTGTCGCAGTTGTCGTCTACGCCATTGCAGATCTCGGTGGCGCCTGGATTAATGGCAGTATTGCTGTCATCGCAATCAGGGCCTTGAACAGAATTATAAGCATCACAACCGGCATAATACCCATCTCCATCCTCATCCGCGCAGCTTCCGCAGCTGATCCAGACGTTGGGGTCACTATCGTCGCAATCCGTGCCACCGCAGGATACCCCGAGAATACCGTCACCATCGGCTTCGCTAAACCAGTTGAGTTGGAAGCCCGGTTTTACTGTAGTACCATCCGTCAACTGCTGGATAGTAATGCTGGTGCCGGAAGATATGACCCTACCGCCATTGGGCAAAACTGTACCCGTGAAGCTGCCAAGCAAGGGCGAACTGGTGTCGGGGCCGTCATAAATTTTCAAAAAATCGTAACCGGTTTCAAAACTGAAAGAGGAGAATATGAGCGATATTTTTGTACCGTTGACGGAGTGTAGGGTGACGGTAGAATTTACGTTGTCGGAATAATCTCCCGTACCGCCGTTGTCCCGCAGCGTACCCGTGCAGGTGGTCTCGCTACGGTTGCCCGAAATGGGCATGTTCAACACGCAGGGGGTGTTGTCCAGGACGATGTAGTTGGTTTTGACGACCGGGGGCATTGGCGTTCCGTCACAGTTGGCAGCATTGAGTGTCACCGTAAAACTACCTCCTGTGGTGTACGTATAAGTTGGGTCCATACCTGTTGCCGTGCTGCCGTCGCCAAAGTTCCAGCTAACAGTGGTCGGGTCAGCCACACCCATTAGTTCCGAAGCACTAAATTGGATGGTTTGGGGGGGAGAGCAGAAGACTGTAGCATTGGCAGAAAAATCCATGGTCAATGTAGGGCTGTAGGCTGCCCCCACCCCTACGGCGTGCCAGGCATTGGTGGTGGAAATAAACTCTTGTGAGGTAGGGCAAGGGCCAAACAAATCCCTTGCCGCCTGGATGGAATAAAAACGGGCGTCGGCATAATTGGAAGAGGGTGTTAGGTAAACCGAAAGCGTACGGTAAGCAATCGCAGCCGCAGCTGCCATGCCGATGCCGGTCACGTTGTAGGCGTTGCCGAGGTCATTGGTGCCTGTGCCGCCTTGTGTGAGCAGATAAAACCAAAAATTTTGCACCCCACTGTTGGTGTGTACACCGCCGAATCCGGTGTGCCAATAGGTGCCGAGGTAGGTGTCCGGGTGGTCGTAGGCATTGGGGTTTGACATATCCCGGACTATCTTATTGGCATCCTCGCCCAAAGTCCAATTCCCTGTGCCGTAAGGTGGTTTCCCGAAAAACTCAATGGTTGTTCCAAAAATGTCACTGAAGGATTCGTTGAGCGCCCCCGATTCATTGTCGTAAATCAGTCCAGCTGTGTACTCCGTCACAGCATGCGTAAACTCGTGTCCCACTACATCGAGCGTGGTGAGCGGCGTGACGGTGGCATTCCCGCTGCCGTAGTTAAGCGTGGAACCGTTCCAGAAAGCATTGACGGCTCCGGCATCGTTGCTGTTCAGAAAGCTCTGGATAAGCGCCCCACCATTGTCGAAACTGTTTCGCCCGAAGGTGTTCAGGAAATAATCGTAGGTCTTTTCCGTGGCAAAATGACAGTCCATAGCGTACTTGTCGACCCCCATTTCCGCCTGCGTCCAGTTGTTGTCGTTATCAAAATACTCGGCATTGCCAGAGAGGTTCTTCGTGCTGATATTCCTGCCCGATTCGAACAGGCGGTAGGGCGTTGGGCCTACCATGATGTTGTCGGTCGTGATGGAGCGGTTGCCCTCGTAATTGGTCTGGGCCGTACCGACTTCATCCGCTACGAAATGCTTACATATACGGTCGAACAACCTCACTATTTCACCGCTGTGCGCATCCACGAACACCTCCACCCGATGGTGCGGCTCATAGGCGTAGATGTCGAATTTGTAAACGAGGTGGTACTCCGGCGCACGTTCCGTGCCGATGTTTTTGTCCAAAATAACCAAGGTGCCTTTGGGCTTTTGGGCAAAATCGTGATACGGCCCGTCCTCCTCCATTTTGGTTGAGTTGGCGGGGAGTTCCCACATATATTTCTTGGCCCCCACCTTCTTCAAGGCCAGGTCAAAGCAGTTTTTTTCGCTTAAAACCGGTTCTGTGGAGAGGTTGATTGTGGCCGAAAAATCGCCGTTCATGGAACACAGCTTCCCATCCTTGACATGAGCGATGAGTGTACTTCCCTCTACCGGAATGCCCTGATAGGTCTGCTGGTAGCGGTAGTGCTGGTAGCCGAGGGGGTCGGTTTCGCTGCGCTGAAGCTTCAGTTGGTTTTTTTCATTGGCCTTGAATGATTTTTGAACCACGTTATTAAAATCACTGTATGAGGGTGCTTCAACTTCGTCGAACTGGATGAAGGAGGGAGTTTTCGTCTCAGGATTCAGGCGCACTAAGGCGCTGTGGGGTATAAGGTTTCTCGCTTCTGCGCCTTGCAATACATCGGGTAAGTGTTGGGCAAAAGTTGAAAACGTGATGGTGGTAAAAAGAAGAACGCAAAAAATGTGAGCTATTGTAATGTTTATTGCTTTCATTGATATTTAGATTTTACTGTTTACGATTAATAATCCCCGATGCAGCAACTGCTGCGGTTGAGGAAAAAGCTACATGGCAACCACCCATATTTTAAATATATTGGTGAAGGTGTTTGCCATGTCGGGAGCACTTTGCAGGTAGGTGAAAGCATCTGTCCAGGGCCTTTTGCAAAGTCTGGAAGGCGGTAGTCCATGAGGTGCCATTGTCGCTGTCGCTGCCGGTGGTTTTGACGTGGTAGGTAGTAGCCATTCCGTCCAAGGTGCTGAACAGCAGGCTGGCAGTCAGCAAAGTCAAAAGGTAGATTTGTTTTTTCATCTCCATGATTGTTTTTACATTGAAAAATTGGGTTAATTGATTGTTGGTTATATACCATCGCCGGCAGATAAAATGCAACCGGGTAGCACCCATGCTGCTTAGCAATGGCTACTTACCCCGGTCGCCGGAGATGATTCTTGTTGTTACCAATTATATAGAAGTGGGGAAGACCAGTTATTTAGCTCAAAATTAGACGGTTATCGAATATGCGCAGAACAAGTGTCGGCGAACGGCGGAAATTGCTTCATAAACGGCGGAAATTGCTTCATGAATGTAGTGGAGTTGGCCGGATCGTTGCCGGTTTTTGGTTAATGGCCGATATTTTGTCGTGGTGTAAAAGACTTGGGGTGGCTGAAAATCGAGCGTGATGCGGCCTGGCCATGTGGCTTTCTCATTTCAAACCCAAAATTTTGCATAAGCTCAATGGCAGCTTTGTTCCGATCAACTGAGCAAAAACAAAACTTTAAGTAGTTTATTTTCAGATATTTGTTTTCGCTTTCGTAGTAGCAAGAATTTCCCCGGAGAATTGATTTCTACAAATCGAACATGTTCAAAAAAAATATTTACCATTATTTTGGTTGTCTGTTCCTGCTCCCGCTACTGCTTGGGGGGTGCCATCCGTCTACCAGCCCCGATCCCGATACCAGCCCCTTTTCTCAGTCTTATGTTTTGAACAGCCCCGACAATTTCCGGCTGCGGGAACATCTGCAAATTTTACCCGACCCGGACGAGCGGTATTCCATCGACGAAATCGTGCAGCCGGGGGTACAGGAGCAGTTTGTGCCTTATCCCAAAATTACCTTTGAGCCGGAGAGCCACCGGGTTTACTGGGGGAAAATTCAATTGGAAAATCGCCTGCCCGAAGCGGAAATGCACAGCGAATGGGTGCTCAATTTTACCAGCACTTTTACCCGGGTCACCTTGTTCAGGCCGGCAGCCGATGGTACCTGGCTACCTGAAGTCAACGGTACTTTTATCCCGGCGCATCAGAAAAAATTTGCCCCGACGAGGTATGGCACCTGGTTCAAATTGCAGCTCCCTCCCGGAGAGACGGTGACGTTGTATTTCCGGGGTGAGAGCGAGCGGAGCTACCTGCCACCTACTTTTTTTACCTACGTACAACCCCTGTCGGTTTTTTTCGAAAAACTGACCTACACCAAAGCCGGTAATGCCCTCTTTACCGGGTTTATCCTGATGATGTTGCTGTACAGTCTCATCAAGTATTTCATCGTCCGGGACCGCAGCTATATCTATTACTCCGGGTACCTGTTGATGGTCGTCCTCTATACCGCCTACACCTCCGATGATCTGGAAGACTGGATTGGCGGCTTTGTCTTTCCCAACCATCCTGCCTACTTCAATTTGTTCAAGATTTCCATTTACATCGGGCTCATGTGCTGGCTGGCGTTCATCCGCAGTTTTTTGGATCTGGAGCATTTGCTGCCCCGGTGGGACCGGTATTTTCGCTATGTGATCTGGCTGGGGGTGCCGTCGATGGCCGTTTTTGTTTTTCTGATTTTTCGCTATCATTTCAGTTATGTGATAGACGACCGGGTGTCCATGTTCTACATTGCCCTGGTTACCCTTTCGGGCATTTTTTTCATTTATCCCTTGCTGCGCACCAAAGACCCGAAGGGGTATTTCATTGCGGCGGGTATTGCTGCCATCACGGTGGGTATGATGCTGACTTTTGCCTCAAGGCTGGCGCTCACGTCTTACACTGTTTTTTACCTCAAGGTGGGCACCATCATTGAAATCCTGATCTTTTCGATGGGTTTGGCCTATCGGCAAAAGAAACAGGTGGTGGAAAAACAGCAGGCTGATTTTGCCCTGCGGGAAAGCCAGTTGATCCAGGAAAAAAAACAGGTGGAAGCCGACCGCCTCCAGGAACTCAACGACTTCAAAAGCCGCTTTTTTACCAATATCACCCATGAGTTCCGCACGCCGCTGACGGTCATTTTAGGGATGACAGAACGGTTGACGCTGGACGGTGGGCGGCTGACGGAAAGCGATGCCAAGGGTAAATTGAAGTTGATCAAACGCAACGGCGAATCGCTGCTGCGGCTCATCAACCAAATTCTCGATCTGGCGAAACTGGAGTCTAATACTTTGACAATCAACTATATCCAGGGGGATGTACTGACCTATTTAAAATACATCGCCGAAAGCCTGCACTCCCTCGCCAATGCCCAAAACGTAATGCTGCGGGTGGAGAGCGACCAGTCCAAAATCGTGATGGACTACGACCCAGAGCGCTTTTTGCAAATCATCCACAACCTCTTGTCCAATGCCATCAAATTCACGCCATCGGGAGGGAAGGTGATTTTACGGGCGGACGTGGAGGACAACTGGCTTCACATTTCGGTATCGGATTCAGGTCCCGGCATTCCAGCGGACGAATTGCCGCACCTGTTCGAGCGGTTTTTTCAGGCAAGAAACCAGGAACACGCCAAGGCCGGTGGCTCGGGCATCGGGCTTTCCCTGGCCAGTGAGCTGGTCAAGGCGATGGGTGGTGAAATATCCGTGGAAAGCGAGGTGGGCGTGGGCAGTACTTTTTTGGTGAAATTACCGGTGATACTTTCACCCCTGACCCCTAAGGGGGAACCTGTAACGCTAAATCCTCCTAAGATTTCTGAAAACAATACCGCAGAACTTCCTGTTTCGGGGGGCAGAGGGAGAATCGAGCTCGACGAGGATAGTCCTCAAATTCTCCTGGTGGAGGACAATCCCGACGTGGTGGAATACCTGACGGCCTGTCTCGAGGGCCAATTCCGGCTCGACTTCGCCTACAATGGTCAGGCCGGTATCGAAAAAGCCCTCGAAACGGTGCCCGATCTCATCGTCAGCGATGTGATGATGCCCATCAAAGACGGCTTCGAGGTGCTGGAAACCCTCAAAGAAGACGAGCGCACCAGTCATATCCCCATCATTTTACTCACCGCCAAAGCAGATGTGCAGAGCCGCCTGGCGGGACTGCGGCGGGGTGCCGATGCTTATCTGGCCAAGCCTTTTAACCAGGAAGAACTGATGGTGACGGTCCAAAACCTGCTCGAACTGAGACAGAAACTTCAATTAAAGTATGGGAAACTGGAAATTGGCTCAGCCTCCAATTCCCCAATTCCCCAACTTCCCAATTCCCCAATTCCCGACCCCGAAGACGCCTTCCTGCAAAAAATCCGCTCCGTCGTGGAGGCCAACCTGTCCGACACAGAATTTGAAATGCCGCACCTGGAACGAGCCCTGGCGATGAGCCGTAGCCAGATTTACCGCAAGGTGAAAGCCCTGACGGGCAAATCTCCCAGCCTGTTCATCCGTTCGATACGCCTGCACCACGGCCGGCATTTGCTGCTGACGACCGACCTGACCGTTTCGGAAATTGCTTACGAGGTGGGGTATTCGGCCCTCAATAACTTCTCCGATGCCTTTTTGGAGGAGTTTGGAGAGCGGCCGATGAAGGTGAGGGGGTGAGGTTTTTTCTACAGATGTACTATCCGCTGCCCGGGCAATTGGAACCCTCCGTTGACGACTGGCCATTGTATATTTTTTGCTGAAAAACCTATCATTGCAGAAAAAACGGGAGCAAAGCATTGACCTTTTTCAAAAAAAATACATCAGGTAAACAGGAAACGGAAGGACAAGCCAACCCGAAGGAGGAACTGTTCAATCGCCTGGCCCGGGCCGAAGTGCCAGCCATCCGGATTTTGTCGGATAAAATCACCCCCGACATCCGGCAGGAGGCTACACGGGCCGGACTAACGCCGGAAGATGCCGAAGAACTGGTCAGCGATGCACTTTTCATCACCCTAAAATCCATCCGGAACGGTCAATTCCAGTTTCAGGATTATCATCCGGCCGCTTATGCCAGGGGCGTGGCTCGCAAGCTGATTGCCAACCGGCTGCGTACCCGCAAACCCCGCC
>JBFIJS010000032.1:0-14265 GCA_041600595.1 Saprospiraceae bacterium
ACCGCCTGGAGGAAATAAAAGCGACGGGTTCGTCTCTTATCCTGCCCCTTAATTTTCCGGACGCCTACGATGTAGAAGATCCCTACGATGCCATCAGTGTCGATCTTGCCGATATGAAGCATTGGGAACTGGCCCCGGCCAACCCCGCCCGGATTGCACAGGCTGGCATTCCCTTCGCCATCACTCAGCACGGCTTGAAAAAAGGAGCCGATTTTATGGCCAACCTTCGCAAGGCCATCAAGCATGGTCTGTCTGAGGCCGATGCGCTCAAAGCATTGACTTATACTCCGGCGGGATTTACCAATTCCCTCAATGAACTGGGCACCCTTGACAAAGGGAAGCTTGCCAATTTTATCATCACCGACGGTAATATTTTTGCTGAAAAAACCAAGATATACCATAATTGGGTAAAAGGTAAACCTTTCATTATCAAGGGGCTGGATGAAACTACGGTCGAGCCCGGTATGTACATGCTGGTCGTGGGTGATGTGTCGCAGCGGCTGGAGGTAAAGGAGGAAAAAGGCAAATATGACATGAACATTGTCGTGGATGATTCCACCAAAATCAAGGTGGGTAATAAAATCGAAAACGGTCGCATTACCCTCAGCTTTAAGGCGCAGGGCAGCGAGCAGGTTACACGGCTTTCGGGGGCCGTCGGTGCCAGAAACTGGTCGGGCAACGGGCAGGAAGGCAATGGTAACTGGGTCAACTGGAACTGTACCCGAACCGGCGATTTATCGGCCGGAAATGGTGATGATAAAAAGGAGAAAAAGAAAGAAGGGGCCGAACAGGAGGAAGATCCGGCACTCGGCTCGGTAGTCTATCCGTTTATGGCTTACGGTTGGTCCGAACGGCCGGTTGCACAGACCTACCTGTTGAAAAATGCAACGGTTTGGACCAACGAAGAGGCTGGAATCCTGGCGAATACGGACGTTTTGATCCGAAACGGAAAAATCGATAAAATCGGTAAAAACCTGACGGCTGCCGGTGCCGTCGAAATAGATGCTACCGGCCGGCACGTGACGCCAGGCATTATCGATGAACATACCCACATAGCAGCAAGCCGCGGCATCAACGAGGGTTCTTCCCAGTTCAGCAGTGCCGAGGTGCGCATCGGGGATGTGGTCAATAGTGAGGATATCAACATTTACCGGCAACTGTCCGGCGGGGTGACTGCTGCTCAGATTCTGCACGGTTCGTCGAACCCCATCGGAGGGCAGAGCGCCATCATCAAATTCCGCTGGGGATTTGCGCCCGAAGAAATGAAGTACGAAAAGGCGAAACCATTTATCAAATTTGCCCTGGGGGAAAACGTAAAACGCTCGCGCAGCAACAATAACGACCGCTTTCCCAATACCCGCATGGGGGTGGCACAAGTGTATGAGGATCATTTCACAGAAGCTAAAAAATACGGCGAGCTAAAACGCAGTGGCAAGCCATATCGCATCGACCTCGAACTGGAATGCCTGCTGGAAATACTGGAAAAGAAAAGATTCATTTCTTGCCACAGCTACCGGCAGAGCGAGATCAATATGCTGATGAAAGTTGCAGAGAAATTTGATTTCCGGGTCAATACTTTTACCCATATCCTGGAGGGCTACAAGGTGGCCGACAAAATGGCCGAACACGGTGCCGGCGGCAGCAGCTTTTCCGATTGGTGGGCCTACAAGTTTGAAGTGTACGAAGCCATTCCGCACAATGGGGCGCTCATGCACGAGCAGGGTGTCACCGTTGCCTTCAATTCAGATGATGCCGAAATGGCCCGCCGCCTCAATCAGGAAGCCGCTAAGGCCGTGCGTTTTGGCGGAGTCAGTGAGGAGGATGCCCTGAAATTTGTTACCCTGAATCCGGCCAAACTACTTCGCATCGATCAGCATACCGGTAGCCTCAAACCTGGAAAAGATGCCGACGTCGTCCTCTGGAGCGACCACCCGTTGTCGATCTACGCCAAAGCAGACATGACATTCGTGGACGGCATCAAGTTCTTTGACCGGGAAGAGGATTTGAAAAAACGGGCGGAAGTTGCCGCCGAACGCAATCGCCTGGTACAGAAGATGTTAGCAGAAAAGAAAAACGGTGGAAAGACCCAGCGGCCAAGTTGGAGGGAAGGGCATCACTACCACTGTGACAGTGAGGAGGATGAAGGCAACTGATCGGCAGGTTCGGCCTGTTTTGTTAAGTAATGGTTCTTTTCAGGTAAACTTATTAACGGTTGATGAGGGTTGATAGCGGTTGATCAAGGTTGATGAGGTTTTGCTGCGGCAGCAACCCTCGCCAACCTTGATCAACCTTCACCATCTTTCAATGCGACCTCCTATCCTTGCCACTTGCCGGGCGGCGTTTTAAATACCTGTCCTGAACGAACCCCGGCACACATTTTCCCGTCTTAAGATCATCATCTTCTTTCACTTTTATGGTTTGTTTTTTTCGGTGCACACAAAATTGTTCCGCAAAAACTACCGTAAAAATCAACTTGCTTTCCTAATGAAAAAGTTGTTTGTCATGCTGGCGCTGACATGTATCCTCGCCGGCACTATCCAGGCCCAGGGCCGGTCAGCAGGCCCCCGTCATGGCATCGGGTTGATCGGCGGCTGGGGAACACCGTACGGTTTTGGCGCCGAATACAGCTATTTATTTGCGCCCAACATGGATTTCAACCTCGGAGCCGGGCTAAGTTTGTCGGGATTGCGGTCTGGCCTCGGGGTCAGGTACTATTTTCAGTCAGGAGGTTCTACCCCGTTTTTTGGCCTCAACTACGTGCGTACCTCTGGTTTTTCAGAGTTGGAATTTGATGTGGACGGCAGTGTGGGCATCTACGACATACCGGAAGACCAGGCGGTTTTTTTCCGGGGAGGTTACGATATTAATGTGGACATTGTTCATTTTGTATTGGCGGCCGGTTACGGTCTGGCCTTCGATGATCCGGGAGCTGAATTTCAGAGGGGTGATTACAACTCCCGCCAACAGGATTTTGCGGATTTGATGGCGCTGGGAGGAATTGAGCTGTCGTTGACGATCATTTTCCGGATCGGGAAATAAATTTAGCGGCTGTGCGGTGCCGGGAAATTGTGGTAGAAAACTATTTTTACTTTTTTCAATTTCCAGCATCGCAAAATGAAGCCAATCAAACTCTCCCTTTACATCAACTATTTCGTGTTTGCCATCCTGCTGAATTCAGTGGGCATTGTCATTTTAAAATCGCAAAAAGTTTACGGCGTGGATGAAGTGGCGGCCAGCACCTTAGAGTTGTTTAAAGACCTTCCTATTGCCATTGTCTCTTTTCTCATGGCGTCATTCCTGCCGCGTATCGGATACAAACGGTCCATGCTGGCTGGCCTGGGCATTGTCGCCATTGCCTGTATCGCCATGTATTTTGGCAATTCATTTTGGTCGGCCAAGATGTTGTTTGCGGCGGTGGGCGTTTCCTTCGCACTGATAAAAGTGTCGGTCTATTCCGTGATCGGGCTGGTGACGGACGGCGAAAAGGCTCATAACAGCCTGATGAGCAGGGTGGAAGGGGTGTTTATGTTTGGCATTGCGCTGGCCTACTTTCTCTTTCCGGCCTTTAATACCGAAGGCGATCCGGATGCCTGGCTGAATGTTTACTGGGTACTTTCCGGGCTGTCCATCCTTTCTTTTCTCTTTTTGTTTTTTGCGAAATTTGAGGAAGGAAGCGAGATTCCGGGGGCGAACCTCGCAGACGATTTCCTGCAAATGTTTCGTTTGCTGATCCGCTTACTGGTCATTGTATTTGTTATTTCAGCCTTTCTGTTTGTCATGATCGAACAAGGCATCATGACCTGGCTGCCGACTTTCAACGACCGGGTGCTGCAATTGCCCGAAAACGTCAGCATCATGATGGCGAGCATACTGGCGATTTCGCTTGGTGTCGGCCGCTTGCTGGCAGGATATTTATCCGAAAAGTTTTCGTGGCTGACCATTCTGTCCGTCTGTGTATTGGCCGCCATGTCGTTGGTGGTATTTGTGCTTCCCAAAGTGGTCAGCGCCGAACCCATCGATGTGCAGCAATTCAGCGACATTCCGCCGATCGGTTTTGCTTTTCCGCTGGTGGGTTTGTTCATCGCTCCTATTTATCCAATGCTCAATTCCGTGGTGCTCAGTGCCTTACCCAAAAAGCTGCACAGCCCCATGTCGGGTCTCATCATCATTTTTTCTGCCTTGGGTGGTACGATCGGTTCCCGGCTCATCGGTTATTTGTTCAAGCAGGTGGGCGGCGCAACGGCGTTTTACTACACACTGATTCCGATGGGTCTGCTACTGGTGTCTTTCTTTGTGCTCCGGCGGCTAACTGCCAAACCTGTCGTTGCAAGCTGACACCTCGCAGTACTTCTCTTACCCCTGCCAAAAAAATATCCCAATATCAAATACCCAACACGCAATACCCAACAACTCAATATCATGCATTTCCTTCCACCCGATAAAGTCTTTCAGGAACTCTTCACCGACCAGCACCATAGTGGTATCTGGCCTGACGGCAAAACGATCGCTGATATGGTGCCTCTTTTTCCACCGGAATTGATTTTGGAAAAATATCGTAGCCAGAAGGGAGCGCCCGGGTTCGACCTGAAGACTTTCACCGAAGCACATTTTACCATACCGACCAGCAAAACGTCTGGTTTTGTCAGTGATACTTCCCGTGGGGTAACCGAACATATCAACATCCTGTGGGACTGGCTCAAGCGGGAAGCCGACGAGGCCCGCCCGGGCAGCTCGCTGATTCCGTTGCCATTTCCGTATATCGTCCCCGGCGGGCGTTTTAATGAAATCTATTACTGGGACAGCTACTTCACCATGCTCGGTCTGCAGGTAAGTGGCCGCGTGGATATTATTGAAAATATGGTGAGGAATTTCGCTTTCCTCATTGATGAGTTTGGCTTCATTCCCAATGGCAATCGTACCTATTTTCTCGGCCGGTCTCAGCCACCGTTTTTCGCCTTGATGGTCGGCCTGCTGGCTCAGGAACAGGGAGATATGGTGTTCGCCAATTTTTTCTCCCAACTTTCGAAAGAATATGATTTCTGGATGAAGGGGAGCCAGCACGCAGAGACAGTACCCCATCACCCCCTGCCCGCAGAAAGGGTCGTACACCTGGAGGGCGGCGAAGTGTTGCTCAACCGGTACTACGATAACTTCCACAGCCCCCGCGCTGAGATGTACAGTGACGACCTCGAAACGGCTGCCCACTCCGACCGGGAAGCTGCGCAACTTTATCTCGACCTCCGGGCAGCCTGTGAGTCGGGATGGGATTTCAGCGCCCGGTGGCTGGCAAAACCCGACGACCTGTCCACCATCCAGACGACCAACATCCTGCCAGTTGACTTGAACTGCCTGCTTTGTTACCTGGAAGAGACGTGCACCAAAGCCCTCGCCCTGCAAGGCGACACCAATGGAGCGAGTGTCTATTACACCAAAGAACGAAAACGGAAGGAGGCCATTCAGAAATATTGCTGGAGCGATGCCCACGGTTTTTTTATGGACTATAATTTTGTCGAAAAACGACCCTCAGACGTGTACTCGCTGGCCGGTATGTTTCCCCTGTTTTTTAAAATAGCCACTCCTGAACAGGCCATCAGCTGTGCCAGTGTTATCGAGAAAAGGTTGCTGCGTCCCGGTGGGGTGGTCTCCACCGCTGTCCACTCCGGGCAGCAATGGGACGCCCCCAACGGCTGGGCACCTCTGCAATGGATCACCATTCAGGGACTGAGGAATTATGGCTTTCTTGACCTTGCCGAAGAGATCAAAAACCGTTGGGTGTCGCTCAATGTCAAAGTGTACCGCAACACGGGAAAGCTGCTCGAGAAATACAACGTTGAAAATATGGACCTTCTCAGCGGTGGCGGGGAGTATCCGGTTCAGGATGGATTTGGCTGGACAAACGGGGTACTGTTGAAGTTGTTGTCCCGATGAATTACAGCGGGATAACCTGTCGGGCAGGTAAATAAAAAGGTACGTTAATGCAGCCTCTTACGTCCCGTTGAGGATTGCCAGCCTTTTGGCGTGCTGCCAAAACGACGTATTTAATACTCCGTATCTTATGTTCATTTTTTGTATAGATGCGCAATTATTTTTTAATATATCCGTAAAGTAAAGAAAATTGCCTTATGTCTTCCGGAGAGCAATACTCTCCGGGTTGCCAGTTTTTGGCTCCGCTTGTATCAGGTAGTTTTAATTTGTTTGTATCTGTAAAATGTGGGACTAACCGGAAATTATATTTTCCTCTTTTTTCTTTTATAAACTAAAAAAAATGGGTTGGAATAAAACCTGTTTTTCATGAATATAATCCGGTATTTTTAAATGAATTATTTTCCGGTATTTTTCTCGGATATGGAGTCCGCTGTTTTCCCGAAAATGAATGTCTTTACGCTGAAACATCCTTTATTTACTACGTTTCTTCTTACCTAAATACAAATATATGTTCATATATTTCATTGGAAAATAAATCAAAAACAACCCAAAATTTAATTCGGTTGGCGAGGAATTTGCACTACAATATTTTATCAAAAATGATTTTATTGTTAATTTCAGCTAAAATCATTTTTTTCTGAAATCAACCCTTGCTAAAGTCAAAATTTTACATTTACCTTTGTTTTCGAAATGAAAAAAAATCATCAATATATTAGCTGTATGTGTTGTTGCTGCTGTTGTCCTGCAGGACCGAAGGGGCGATAACGCTTTTGCTTTTTAATATTTTATAAGATAAAAAAGCCCTTCGGAAATTATTTTGCCGAAGGGCTTTTTTATTGATCAGAATTTAACCTTCCAAATAAAACCCAGACAATCATTCATTCCTGAGAAGTAGCTATTTGCAAGGGTGGGGTAGTGGAAAGAAAAAAAGTTTTCAATAAAACACCCTTTTCGAAATAGTTGTCTAAAGTATAATTAAATCAAACAAGTATGCTTTTACAAGAAGCACCGGCCCTTGCATTGCGCACGGAGCTGAACGGACTATCCATTGTCGATTCATTAAAACTACTGGTCAGCCAGTTTCCTGGTCAGGTTTCTTTTTCGACCAGTTTTGGTTTGGAAGATCAGGTGGTGTCTCATTTTATTTTTGAGCACGATTTACCGATCCGGGTTTTTACACTCGACACCGGGCGCAATTTTCAGGAGACCTATTCTACCTGGGCCCGGACCATGGAACGCTATGGTCGGCCCATTGAGGTGTTTTACCCTCAGGCGGAAGATGTACAAAAATTGCTGCGGGAAAAAGGCCCCAACAGTTTTTACGAGTCGGTTGGCAATCGGAAAGAATGCTGTTTTATCCGCAAAGTAGCTCCCTTGCGACTGGCATTGGAACGGCAGCAGGTTTGGGTAACCGGCATCCGCGCCGAACAATCCAACAACCGCCAGAACATGGAGAATGTGGAATGGGACGAAGGCTTCGGCCTCACCAAATTTCACCCCATTTTCGACTGGACCTTCGAACAGACAAAGGCTTTCATCAAGGCTCACAACATTCCCTATAACCCGCTGCACGACAAAGGTTTTGTCAGCATTGGTTGCGCACCCTGTACCCGTGCCATTCGCCCCGGCGAAGATTTCCGGGCCGGCCGCTGGTGGTGGGAAGATGCCTCGAAAAAGGAATGTGGCCTGCACGCCCGGTAGTGTTCAGCTGAAAATAGGCAGCACTCTGGACATATCTTTTTCCAATATTGAATCTAATCAAAAAAAATAAGCAATGAAAAATTACATCAACGACCATTTAGACCGCCTCGAAGCAGAGGCTATCCACATCATGCGGGAGGTAGCCGGACAATTTGAGCGGCCGGCCCTGCTCTTTTCCGGAGGGAAAGACTCCATCACACTTGTCCGGTTGGCCGAGAAGGCGTTCCGGCCCGGCAAGTTTCCTTTTCCGTTGGTGCACATCGATACCGGCCACAACTTTCCGGAAGTAACCGCTTATCGCGATCAGCTGGCCAGTACGCTGGGGGAAAAGCTCATTGTCCGTTACGTAGAGGATACGATCCTGCGGCAGGGGCTGCAGGAGCCAACCGGGAAGTTTCCAACCCGCAACCCACTGCAGAGCTACACCCTCCTGGAAACGATCGAGGAATTTGAGTTTGATGCCTGTATTGGCGGAGCACGCCGGGACGAGGAAAAAGCCAGAGCCAAAGAACGCATCTTTTCCGTGCGGGACGAATTCGGCCAATGGCAACCCAAACGCCAGCGTCCCGAGTTTTGGAACATCTACAATGGTCGTATTCGCAAAGGCGAAAATGTGCGGGTATTTCCCATTTCCAACTGGACGGAACTCGATGTCTGGAACTATATCCGCCGCGAGGAGATCACCCTGCCGAGTATTTATTTCACCCACAAAAGAAAATGCGTGGAGTTGTCCGGTGGACAGCTTCTGGCGGTCACGCCGTTTATCCAACTGGATAAAAATGATCGCATCGTGGAGGAAAATGTACGCTTCCGGACGGTGGGCGACGCCACGTGTACCGCTGCGATCAAGAGCGCAACGGAAGGCATTGATGATATTATTGCCGACATCATCCAGACCAAAACTTCTGAGCGGGGGGCTACCCGTATTGATGACCGCCTCTCAGAAGCAGCAATGGAAGATCGCAAACTGAACGGGTATTTTTAACAGTGAGACGGCGGACGCTGTCTGCATCATTCCGGCCCCGGCTCCGAACCTGCCGTTGCGGGTCTCTTCGGGAGCGGGGTTTTGAAAAAAATTTGTTGGACAAATTTAAAAATTGAAAAAATGGATATTTTAAGATTTCTAACCTGTGGCAGCGTAGATGATGGCAAAAGCACGCTGATCGGACGCTTGCTTTTCGACTCGGGGGCAGTTTCGCCCGATATTTTGGAGGCCATTGAAAAGGCGAGCCGCAATTTGCCGGATGGCGAAATAGACCTCTCTTTGCTCACCGACGGTTTGCGTGCCGAGCGCCAGCAGGGGATCACGATCGATGTGGCCTATAAGTATTTCACCACCGGAAAACGCAAGTTCATCATTGCCGACACACCCGGCCACGTGCAGTACACCCGCAATATGGTGACGGGAGCTTCCACGGCCGATTTGGCGATCATTCTGATCGATGCCCGGCAGGGAGTCATCGAACAAACCCGCCGCCATTCTACCATTGCTTCTTTGCTCGGCATTCCCCGGGTGCTGGTCTGCATCAACAAAATGGATCTGGTGGATTATTCCGAAAAAAGATATTACGAAGTGGCTGCTGATTACCAGAAACTGGTCGAAGAGCTTGATTTTGAGCAGGTTGAGTTTGTGCCAGTCAGCGCCCTCATCGGTGACAACGTCGTCGAAAAAACCAGCAAGATGAGTTGGTATCACGGTAAGACCCTGCTCGACCACCTGGAGACCGTGCCGGTCAAACCCTCCAACAAGCAAAACGATGCCCGCTTTCAGGTGCAGTATGTCATCCGGGTAGATAATGAGGACGTGAAGGATTACCGGGGGTACGCCGGGCAGGTGCAAAGTGGCACTTTCCGGGTCGGCGACCGGGTAACGGTTTTTCCTGCCGGTATTTCCACAGAGATTGATGCCATTGAAGTCGGCAATCAACACGTGGAAACGGCCATCACCGGACAACCGGTGGTCATCCACCTCAAAGGCGATATTGATATTACCCGCGGCGACCTGATTTACCGGGAAAATCAGCAACCAGTCATTTCCCGTGATTTAGATGCGGTTTTATGTTGGTCGGACAGCCGGCCGCTGGTGCCCGGCAGTAAATTTTTGCTGCAACACAACAGCCTGGTCGTTAAATCTTCCGTTCGGGATATCGATTACAAAATCGACATTGACACGCTCAATAAAATCGAATTTCCTGAAAATGCCAGCCTCAATGACCTGGTGAAAGTACAGATCCGAACGGCCGAGCCGCTGGCTTTCGACCCCTACAAGGTGAACCGCCAAACCGGATCATTCATCCTCGTCAATGCCAATACGGGCGATACCGTCGCTGCCGGTATGCTCCAGTGAATAAATTGAAACGCATTTAAAACAATCATTTAATCAAGATTTAAACCCATTTACATGAAAGCTTCGACACCCAGATTGACGGTCGTCGGCGGGGGAATCGGTGACCCCGATCTGCTGACCATCAAAGCGCTCAAAACCATCCGGTCGGCGGATATTATCCTGTACGACGCCCTTATCAATGAGGAAATCCTGGCCTATGCCTGTGCGGGTGTACCACGAATCTTTGTGGGTAAAAGAAAAGGTTACAAGCGTTTTACACAATTAGAAATCAATCAATTGATCGTGGAAAAAGCTCAGGAGCATGGCCATGTTGTCCGGCTCAAAGGCGGCGACCCTTTTGTTTTCGGACGGGGCATGGAAGAAATCCTGTTTGCCGGAGAACACGGCCTGGAGACCGCTTATGTCCCCGGTGTTTCCAGTTCTGTGGCCGCTGCCGGGTTGGCTAACATACCGGTTACACACCGGGCAGTCAGTCGGGGATTTTGGGTCATTTCCGCCACGACGGTCGATGACAAACTGACCGAAGACCTTACCCTGGCGGCCCGCTCGAGCGCCACGGTCGTTATCCTCATGGGGTTGGGTAAGCTGTCGCAGATCGTTGATATTTTTTACCAGAACGGAAAGAAAGAACTACCCGTTGCGATCATCCAAAACGCTTCGTTGCCATCGGAAAAACGGGTGGTGGGCACTGTCGCAACCATCGAACGGCTGGCCGCTGAAAATCATATCGGCACCCCGGCCGTGATCGTGGCCGGCGAAACGGTCCGCTTTGCCGAACCGACCCCCCGTCCGTTGCCGGAAACAATACCCGCAACGGATGAACTTCTCCACGTGCTGGTGGTCTGACCCCGCAGACCAGGAACGGCAAAAAACACCGGAGCAGCACATTTTGCAATCAATCAATAATCAACAATTCAGTAAAGATGGTTAAGCAAATTCAACATCCAGCCCTCACTTTCGACGATGGTTTTTTGAAAAAACTAACGACCGAGCTAAGCGGCGAACAGCAGATGTGGCTTAGTGGCTTCCTGTACGGCATCAGCACTTCCAAGTCGCCGGCAGCTATAGCTGGTGAGGCCGTGGCCGTGCCCGAAACTCCGCCGTTGGTCCGGCAGGCCACCATCTTGTTCGGATCGCAAAGCGGTAACGCCAAGGGGGTAGCCCGGCAGCTGGGAGAACGCCTGGAAGGCACCGGCTGGGAGGTTTCCGTGGAAGATATGGCCGACTTTTCTATCAAGGATTTGAAAAAAGTAAAATACCTGTTTGTGGCTGTCAGTACTTACGGCGAAGGCGAGCCTCCCGCAGGTGCGGAGGAATTCCACGGGGCGCTGCTTTCCAAACGGGCCCCTCAGCTCAACGACCTCAAGTTTGCGGTACTTGCGTTGGGTGATAAAAGTTATGTCAACTACTGTCAGACGGGAATTGAATTTGATACCCGTCTGGAAGCATTGGGTGCGACCCGCCTGGCCGATCGGGGAGACTGAGATGTTGCTTTTCACGATGCTGCCGCCGCATGGGTCGGGCAGATCGCCACTATTCTGGCTGCGGAAAATGAAAGTACCCAAGCCTTTCCACAGACCTCCGCTACCTTGATCGCCACAAAAACGGAAAAACCAGCTTATTCCCGAAAAAACCCATTTGCGGCCGAAGTTTTGGAAAAAATCCAACTCAATGGCCGCGGCTCGGACAAAGAAACCTGGCACATTGAGCTGTCGCTGGAAGGTGCTGGCCTGACCTACGAGGCGGGCGATGCCCTGGGCATCTGGCCCGATAATCCCGACCGGCTGGTGGGGGAGGTCTTGCGGAAAACCGGTTTCGATGCTTCCGGCACCATTGATTTTGCCGGTGAAACCCTATCGCTCGGCGAAACTCTGAAAACCCGGGTAGAACTGACCAGTCTTTCCCGGGAAGTGCTGGAACGACACGCGGCGGCCGGCCAGTTTGAAAAATTAAACAACCTGCTGGCCGACGCAAACGCCCTGCAAGAATACCTGTGGGGCCGCGATGTGGTGGATTTGCTGGACGAGTTTCCGCACTCGTACTCGCCCGGAGAATTTGTCGGGATTTTGCGCAAGTTGCAGCCCCGGTTGTATTCTATTGCTTCCGGTGCGGCAGCCTACCCCGACGAAGTTCACCTCACGGTCGGGGCCGTCCGCTATCAAACCGGGCAACGTAAAAAGGAGGGTGCCGCTTCCACCTTTCTGGCCGACCGGCTGGCGGTGGGGGATAAGGTACGGGTCTTCATCGATCGGAATGATTATTTTAAGTTGCCGGAAGATGGCAATACGCCGATTATCATGATTGGGCCGGGTACGGGCATTGCTCCTTTCCGGGGTTTTCTGCAAGACCGCATCGAAAGGGGCGATACCGGGGCCAACTGGCTGTTTTTTGGCAATCCGCATTTTACAACTGACTTCCTTTACCAGACCGAATGGCAGAAAGCATTGAAAAAAGGCCAGTTGCAACGCCTCAATGTGGCTTTTTCCCGTGACCAGAAAGAGAAAATTTACGTGCAGCACAAGCTGCTGGAGAAAGGGGAAAAAGTATTCGAGTGGCTGGAGCGCGGCGCCGTTGTTTTTGTCTGCGGCGATAAAAACCGGATGGCCCCGGATGTCAGGGCTGCTTTTAAAACCATTCTCCGGGAACATGGAGGAGTAAGCGCGGAAGAAGCAGAACAACAATTCAAAAAACTGGTGAAAGCGCGCCGCTTTTTGGAGGATGTTTATTGAAAAATGGTTCGCCTGCTCCTGCGGGATTAGCGGGTCACTTCAATTGCCCCGCTAATTTGCTTGAAATTACAGGGGCACTTGAAGTGATCCCGTAATGACACGTTTCTCATAAACTATTGATTGTAAGTCTGTTAAATGCTCATTTCTCAAAACCAGTATTATGTCGAATGTTGAAAAAATAAAAATAAAAAGCAACTACCTGCGGGGAACCCTGGAGG
Source organism: Saprospiraceae bacterium (assembly GCA_041600595.1). Lineage (GTDB taxonomy): Bacteria > Bacteroidota > Bacteroidia > Chitinophagales > Saprospiraceae > UBA6168. The sequence goes on from JBFIJS010000032.1 coordinate 12,921, forward strand.
AAAGTCTGCGGGACGAGATCACCGGCGCCATTGCCGATGACGACACCCAACTGATCAAGTTTCATGGTTCTTACCAGCAGGCGGACCGCGACCTTGACAGTGAACGCAAACGCCAGAAACTGGAGCCATTGTACTCCTTCATGATCCGGGTGCGGGCACCGGGCGGCATCGTTACTTCCCGGCAATGGCAACGCCTCGATGATCTGGCGGATGAATATGGCAACGGCGGCCTGAAGTTGACGACCCGGCAGGCGGTACAATTGCACGGCATCCTGAAAAAGGACTTGAAAAAGACGATTCAGGGCTTCGACGAAGTCCTGATGGATAGTTTTGCCGGCTGCGGTGATGTCAACCGGAATGTGATGTGCAACCCCAACCCGTACCTTTCGGCCATTCATGAAGAAGTATTCGAAACGGCGGGGAAAATATCCGAATATTTTACACCCAAAACGGCTGCCTACCACGAAATATGGCTGGACGGCAAAAAAGTAAAAAGTACGGAGGTCGTGGACGATGAGCCGATCTACGGTAAAACCTACCTCCCCCGGAAATTCAAAATTGCCATAGCGATTCCGCCTCACAATGATGTGGATATTTATGCCAACGATATTGGCATCATCGCCATTGAAAGCGACGGTAAATTGCAGGGGTATAACATTGCCGTGGGCGGTGGTATGGGCATGACGTTCGGGATGCCGGAAACTTACCCCCGCCTCGCCGATGATATTGGTTTTGTAAAACCCGACAAACTGATTGACGTCATTGGTGCCATCATGATGATTCAGCGGGATCATGGCAACCGCGAAACCCGTAAGCTGGCCCGCATGAAATATACCATCGATAAAATGGGGTTGCCGGTTTTTAAAAAAGAAATCGAAAAAAGGGTGGGCTTTACATTTTTACCCGTCCGGGAATACCGATTTGACAACAATGGCGACCAGTATGGCTGGAATAAAAACCTGGATGGTACGCACAATATTACCTTGTTTATTGAAGGTGGCCGGGTGAAAAATACGGCCCGGTATAAACTGAAGGAAGCTCTGCGTAAAGTCGCCGATATTCACCCCGGCGACTTCCGCCTGACCGGCAACCAAAATTTGATGATCTGTAAAATCCCCGAAAGTGAAAAGCCAATTATCGAGGGCATTTTAGCCAGTTATAAAGTGTTGCCGGAACAGGAAAAAACGGGCCTGCGGTTGAATTCAATTGCCTGCGTTGCATTGAATACCTGTACCCTGGCTATGGCCGAATCGGAGCGGTACCTCCCATCTTTAATCGATAAGCTGGACGAAATATTGATTAAAAACAAACTGGAGAAAGATGCTATCCTGATCCGGATGACCGG
>JBFIJS010000033.1:0-14254 GCA_041600595.1 Saprospiraceae bacterium
GCGGAAGGCCTTGCCGATCTGTGCGATACCGAAGGGCAGCTTCTGCCGGGTCGTGTTGCGCACGTTGAGGAAGTTGACGAAAATGCCCTGCGCTGTCTCCGGGCGGAGGTAGAGTTTGCCCTCCTCGCCGGCGATGTTGCCCAACTGCGTGTTGAACATCAGGTTGAACATGCGCACGTCCGTCCAGTTACGGCTGCCGCTTTCAGGGCAGGCGATTTCGAGTTCTTCGATCAAATTTTTCAGTGCCTCCATGTCGCCTGCAGTGAGGGCGGCGTTCATGCGGCTGTTGGCATCGGTAGCTTTTTGCAGGTAGCCCACGACACGGGGGTTGGTCTCCCGGTAGAGTTTTTCATCGAAAGAATCTCCGAAGCGTTTTTTGGCTTTTTCGACTTCTTTGTTCGCTTTTTCCTCCAGTTTTTCAACGGCGCCCTCGATGAGTTGGTCGGCCCGGTAGCGTTTTTTGCTGTCCTTGTTGTCCACGAGCGGATCGTTGAACGCATCGACGTGGCCGGAAGCTTTCCAGGTTTTCGGGTGCATGAAAATGGCGGCGTCGATGCCCACGATGTTGTCGTGCATTTGCACCATGGATTTCCACCAGTATTCTTTGATGTTGTTTTTCAACAGCACGCCGTAGGGGCCATAGTCGTAGGCGGCGGCGAGGCCGTCATATACTTCTGAGGATTGATATATGAACCCATATTCCTTGCAATGGGCAACAAGCTTTTTGAATTGATCTGCTGGTTGAGACATGTTTCAGTCGGCAGCTGACAGTTGGCAGTTGGCCTGTCGGGCCTAATGACAAATGGCAACTTTATTTTGATGAAAAATTTGCGCTCCGAAGAGATGAGCCTGAAAACGCGCAAAGGTAAGAACGTAGGAGAAATGTGTATGTTCCTTTCTGGCAAGCTACTGCTCCAGTTTCTGTTTAAATTTTTCCTCAAACTCCTCCATGGTATAAATGGCTTTCAGCTCATAAGCCAGTCGGTAACCCTCCGTGATATTTTTTTGCAAACTAACCAGGCCGATTCCTTTTGCGTACACTTCCAGTCCGTCGTATTCCAGCGGCAGCCGCCCTTCTTTGTCGTGCTCGATCAATTCGATCGTTTTGAATTTTATAGCCGGCACTTCTTTTTCCTGAAAAACGAACATGGTGTCTCCGATGTATTGGCGGTTGCGGATCAGATTGATGCGGGCGCTGTCCGACTGTGATTCCCAACTCAACGAAGTCAGCAGTACGTTGCCGGGTTGTTTTACAAAAAAAGGAAAAACGTTGCCGGCCATAATGTTGGCCCTGGCTTGTGACTTGGTGTTGGTGGCCGCTTCCTTTTCGTACACGATAAAATCTGCCAGCATCATTCCGTTATCTACCTTTTCCTCCCGAATAAACTGGTCTGGAGAAAATTCCTGATCGTACCCGGTGCCCAACAGGTACTGGGTGCTGTCTTGTTTCATGGATTTGTAATACCAGAACATCGGCGGGTCGTATTCCTGACCGACCGACTGGTATTCGTACACTTTCCCGTTCTTCAGTTTTTTGAGCGGGAAATAGTATTTCTCTGCGTTGCGGAGCCCGTTGTCGGGTTGACAGGATATTAAAAAGACGGTGAAAAGTAAGATGGAATATTTCATTGAAACAAAAAGGCTGTTTTTAGGGAGTACCTGTAAAGCCGTATTCCCGTTTCCAAAAAGACAGAAGAGAGCGGGCGGGTTATGTTCCGCTCACCACGATAACAATCTCACCTCTGACTTTTTTTTCTTTAAAATGACCGATGAGGTCTTCGATTGTGCTTGTTTTTATCTCCTCGTGCAGTTTACTGATTTCCCTGGCTACACAGGCCTGCCGCTCCGCTCCGCATATTTCCTGTAATTGTTCCAGGCATTTTACCAGGCGGTGCGGCGACTCGTACAGGATGAATGTGCAGGGTAGCTCTGCCAAAAATTTCAATCGGGTCTGCCGGCCTTTTTTATGTGGCAAAAAGCCCTCAAAGTAAAATTTGTCTGACGGCAGCCCGGATGCTGCCAAAGCCGGTACGAAGGCCGTGGCGCCCGGCAGGCATTCGACCTTTACATTCAATTGCATACACTCGCGAACCAGCAGAAAGCCCGGATCAGAGATACCCGGTGTGCCGGCATCGGTGACCAATGCGAAATGGGCACCACCGGCCAGTTGCCGGGCAATGCCCTGGGTTATTTTATGTTCGTTGAAGGCATGGTAGGAAGTGAGTGGCGTCTCGATTTCATAATGGTCGAGCAAGCGTTTCGTGACGCGTGTGTCCTCCGCGAATATTTTATCCACCTCTTTGAGGATGCGTACGGCCCGGTAGGTCATGTCTTCTAAGTTGCCGATTGGCGTAGGTACAAGGTGGAGCATAATGTAGGAGAGCCGTGACTGGAAGGAGGGCATTGCTTCCGCCCTGTCACCGCTCTGGCGGTTAAAAATATATGATCAACAGATTGCAATCGCAAGCCAGATTGTACAGCGCGGGCTGCGATAAATAGGGCTTGCTCCATGGGCATCCTGTGTGCTTTTTCGCTGGCATTTCGTAAAAAAAGAAGCAGAGAGGAAACCATCTGTCCGGTTTCATCCATCAACCTTCCATCCGTTTCTGGCATTATCGACGACCGTAAAAATAAGGTAGGCGACGATAATGGCAGCAAAAGCTGCTTCCTTCAGCAAGATTCCCAACAATAGCGCCACGACCGCAAAGGTGATCCGAATCTCATTGCCGGCCCAGCTCATCTTTTTAAATTTCAGGCTAAACATGGGAAATTGGGCGATCATCAGCCAGCAAAGCAAAGGAATGATCGCATAGATGAAAAACGGATTGCTCACCAGGCTTGCCAGTCCAAACGAGTCGAAATGGAAAATCAGCAGCAGGCCCACGGCGAACATGGCGATGGAAGGTGTGGGCATCCCGATGAAATTATCCGTTTGCCGGGTGTCCAGGTTGAAATTGGCCAGACGAAGTGCGGCAAACATGGTGACCAGAAACGCAGGCGAAGCAGCCAGGGTCAGTTCGATGGGCAATCCTTCCATGCCGGCAAATCCTTTTACCAGCAACATGTATAAAACAGCACCGGGGACCACTCCAAACGACACCATATCGGCCAGTGAATCCAGTTCTTTACCGATCTTTGATTTCACTTGCAGGGCGCGGGCGAAAGCACCATCCAGGTAGTCAGCCATGCCGCTGGCCATAAAAAAATAAAAAGCTTGCATAAATTGCCCGTACAGCACGCTGGCAGTGGCGCAACAACCCAGAAAAAGGTTGGTCAAAGTGATGATGTTGGGAATATGCCATTTCATTTTTCTGCAACTTAGCTTTAAAGGGCAAAAGTAACATTTTTAATGGTCCGGTTACGCTTCTCCTTTAACAGCGCCATAACGCCGTTTTGTCTCCTTTCAGCCACCAATGCCGTACTTTTGCCGAAGACAAAACGTTTTACCTGACCTTGCCATTTTTTATGCATTTGTATGCACAACTAAAACTTTGACCAATGAGGAAAATTTTTCCAGCTTTTTTGATCGCCTTTTTTATTTTCCTGACCGATTCGCTGCTCGCTCAATCAGATGAATGTGCCACGGCTACTCTTCTTAGCAACGTCAACAATTACTGCTCCTCGGTTGGGGAATTTGACAACATCGGAGCAAGCGCCAGTGGCCAGGCTCAGCCAGGTTGCTTTCCAAACGTCAATAACGATGTATGGTTTTCTTTTGTCGCCACAGCGACTACATTGCAGGTAACCGTTGTCGGAAATACCGGTGGCATAACTGGTTCGGGGGGAACACTCAACAATCCGCAGTTTGCCATCTATGCTGGTGACTGTACAACCGGGCTGACCATTTTGGGTTGCGCTTCCGATGGCTTTAATGACAATATTGTGGAGACTTTTGCCGGACCTTTAACCGTTGGCCAGGTTTATTACATCCGGGTCGATAGCCGGAGCGGTGATACAGGCACTTTCCGATTGTGTGTCAATAACTACAATGCCGTTGCCGATCCCAACGGCGACTGCCAGACAGGGGTAATTCTATGTGATAAATCGTCGTTCACTGTGGAAAGTATTGTGGGAACGGGCAACAACAGCAATGAGATTGACCAAAGCATCTGTATCCAGACTGAGTTTGCCTCTGCCTGGTATCGATGGACCTGTAAAGATGCCGGTACCCTCGAATTTACCATTAGTCCTACCAACCCCTCCGACGATATTGACTTTGCGGTTTTTGAACTGCCCGATGGTATTGATGATTGTACCAGCAAAACCAAAATAAGGTGTGTGGCCGCCGGCGAAAACGTTGGAGCCCCCTTTTCTACATGGGAAGTGTGTACCGGCCCGACGGGCCTGCGGGCAGGTGAAACAGACTTTGACGAGGCACCGGGCTGCAACCCTCCTAACAATAATTTCGCTGCACCTGTCGATATGGTGCCAGGCGTCAGTTATGCACTTATCATCAACAATTTCAGCAACACGGGCAGCGGCTTCACTATTGAGTTTGGAGGAACCGGCACTTTTCAGGGGCCGACGGCCGATTTTGTTTCGGCACCTGCCAATACGGCCTGCCAGAACGAAGTAATTACCTTCAACGACGCCTCCCAGTCTGTTTCCGGGATTTCAAACTACGAATGGAATTTTGGAGTAGGGGCCAGCCCCGCAACAGCCACAGGACCCGGCCCACACAGTGTCAGCTACAGCACCACGGGCATCAAATTCGTAACCCTGACCATTACCGACGAGTCGGGCTGTATCATCACCGATATTGAGCAATATGAGATATTGCCTTTGCCCGATGTAGATGTGGATGTTGTGGCCGACTATTGTGGACCAGCGGACGCTACCGGTGCGATTTACCTGGAACCCACAGGAACGGACTTGCCTTACCAATACGCCTGGGGTGGCAGCGGCATTTTTACGTCAGACAGTTTTATGGAAAACCTGTCGGTCGGCTCCTATTCGGTGGTTGTTATGGGAGCCAATGGCTGTACCCAATCATTTACTTTTGACATTCCCGAGGGCCTGAGTTTGGAAGCTGGCATCGATCCTGTCACCCCACCCACCTGCAACGGTGATTCGGATGGCAGCATTTCTATCTCCATTGCGATTTCCAACCCACCCGTGACTTTTGATTTTGGAAATGGCCCGCAGAGCAGCAATACCCTGAGTGGTATTCCTGCGGGTATCTACAGCGTGCAGGTCGTGGACGGCCAGGGCTGTGAAGGATTTTTCTCTATTGTAGTGGAAGATTTTCCGGAGCTGATAGTGGGTATCGATCCGGAAGATATTAGCTGCTACGGAGAGTCAGATGGAACGATCAGCGTTCTTGCCAGCGGCGGTGCCGGCAATTATTCTTACGTATGGAGCAACGGCGAATCCACTTCCACGATTGAAAACCTCGGCCCCGGCAACTATACCGTCACGGTGACGGACGAAAACGGCTGCTCGGACGTACTGTCTGCCGATATCATTGAGCCGGATTCTATCAGCCTTGCCCTGGATATTCTGGATGTGGTGTGTGCCGGAGACTCTTCCGGGATCATTTCGGTGATCGCAACCGGCGGTACTCCTCCTTATGAATACAGCATCAACAATGCCGGCTACCAGACCTCTCCCAATTTAGCGGGATTAGCAGCCGGTGATTATACCGTTTTCGTCAGAGACAGCCGCAATTGTATTTACACCATTGAAGGTACCATCAGCGAACCACCTCCGCTTATTGTGGAAGCGGGGCCCGACCAGACAGTTGATCTGGGCTTTACCGCCAATATCAACGCTGTCGTCTCTCCTCCATTCCGGCCGGTGGATATTACCTGGACACCCGCAGAGTCCCTGGATTGTAACGACTGTGATGATCCCACCGCGCTGCCGCCTGGCACCACAACCTATACCATTACGATTGTTGATTCGACCGGTTGTGTTGCCATTGATTCCCTGACCATTTTTGTTGATTTGAAACGGCCCGTTTACATTCCCAATGCCTTTTCCCCCAATCAGGATGGGCCAAACGACTTTTTTACGGCTTACACCGGCCGGGCGGGGCGCATCATTAAACGTCTGAGGGTTTTTGACCGCTGGGGCGAAATGGTTTTTGACGGCATCGATCTCACGCCGGGAAATGAGTTGCAGGGCTGGGACGGCACCTTCAAAGGAAAGCCCATGGATCCGGCTGTTTTTGCCTATTACGCGCAGATCGAATTCATTGACGGAGTGGTGGTTTTGTTTGAAGGAGATGTGACCCTTATCCGGTAAGGTTTTATATTTTCTAATAAAAAAGGCCACCGTGACGAGTAAATCACACGGTGGCCTTTTTATTAGAATTGATTGCTGTTAAACCAAAACTCCCTGCCCAATCCATTTTTTTGCTGCCAGGTACTCAGCTATCTGGACGGCGTTGGTGGCGGCCCCTTTGCGGAGATTATCTGCGACAATCCACAGATTGAGGCCATTGTCAAGGCTTTCGTCCCGACGGATACGACCGACAAATACCTCGTCTTTGTTTTTGGCCAGTAATGGCATAGGGTATTTGTTGTTCGCCACATCGTCCTGCACAATGACGCCCGGTGCCTCGTTTAATATCTTTTTCACATCCGCTACTTCAAATGGTTTGGCAAACTCGACATTCACGGCCTCTGAGTGCCCGCCATCAACCGGAACCCTTACTGCGGTTGCCGTGATACGCAGGGTGTCGTCCCGCAGGATTTTACGGGTCTCATGCACGAGTTTCATTTCCTCTTTGGTGTAGTCATTATCGAGAAATACATCGCAGTGCGGAATACAATTTTCATTGATGGGGTAATGGTAAGCCATTTCTGACTTTTCGGGTTTGTGCCCGCCTCTTTCCAGGTGAAATTGTTTGACAGCCTTGACGCCGGTGCCGGTGATCGACTGGTAGGTAGAAATTACAAGGCGCTTGATGGTGAAATGCCGGTGTAGCGGAGACAGGGCAGCTACCATCTGTATGGTCGAACAGTTGGGGTTGGCAATGATCTTGTCGTCTTTGGTCAACGCATCTGCATTGACTTCCGGTACGATCAGCTTTTTGTCAGGATCCATTCGCCAGGCGGAAGAATTGTCCACCACGGTGGTGCCAACAGCAGCGAATTTTGGGGCCCACTCCAGAGAGGTGCTACCGCCTGCCGAAAAGATAGCCAGGTCGGGTCGGGCATCTACGGCAGCCGTTAAGCCAACTACTTTATATGATTTTCCTTTAAACACGACCTCCTTCCCAACGGATCGCTCGGAAGCAACGGGTAATAATTCAGATACCGGGAAATTTCTTTCGGCCAGGACTTCTAACATGACGGTGCCGACCAAACCAGTGGCGCCCACAACTGCAACTTTCATTTTGACTAAATGTTAATTGTCGAGAATTAGCAATTGACAGGTGCGGCCAATCAGCTAAAATGGTTCGACAAGTTCTGTTTGAAAAATAATTAATTTGGAAAGAAGGCCGCAAAGATAAGAGCCATGAGTAAAAGTTGCCGGAAAAAATCGTGGAAGCAAACTTGCAGACAACCATTACAGAAGTTGCCCCTACCTTGATTGAGGGAAAACGGTCTATCTTGCGCCCGGTTTTTTCACTAATAAATATTTGTCCGACACCATGAAAAATCTACTTACTATCTTTTTTGCCAGCATGGCGCTTTCCATTTTTGCTCAGGATATTGGCTTTGGCTTCCGAACCGGGCTCAACTTTAACCGCATCCAGGGCGACAGCGAAATGAACGGCGATACCGAGTTGGAAAGTTTCTCCAGCAATACCGGGTTCCACGTAGCCGCCACCTTCAATTGGAAAGCTACCGACCTGATGGGGCTCCGGGGCGAAATTGTTTACAACCAAAAAGGAGGGAAACGCAGTTACGAAGGGCCTTCTTATTTAACGCTGACTTCCACTACTAATGGTGCTCAGATACCTACAACGGGCAACCGGAAACAAAGCGTCAACCTGACAACTTCCTACATTGATATTCCCGTCGTCGGATATTACAGGCCTTTTGAAAAGCTGGAAATTTTTGCCGGTGCCAGCCTGGGCTTTCTGGTGTCGGCACCAACTTTCGGCGAGGTAGAATACTCGGGTGGTATGACCGCAGCGGGCTCTGGTATTGAGCCTTTCATTTATGAAATCGATGGCAACTATTTGTCCGACAACCCGGGTGAGGCTTTTTTCGAAAATCCTCCCAACACCGTTTCGGTCGGCGGTACCACTACCGCAGAAGTACCTGCTTCTGCCGGTGTTTATTACGAATTTGACCGAGACCGGGGCAACCTCTACCGAACCATCGACCTCGGCGCAGTGGCTGGTCTTTCCATATTTTTGAATGGTAGTTTATTTATTTCCGGCAGGATCAATTACGGCCTTTCGGACATCACCAAACAGGAGGCAGACGTCTCACTCCGAAGCCTGGACAACGGACAATTTATCACCCGGGATGATATGGACCGAAATATTTCTATCCAGACCTCGATCGGGTTTTCATTTTGACCAGTCTGTAGTCCGGCCATTGCCGTACACAGCAGAAGCACATAATGACGGACGTTTTATAGACTTTTGACCTTGATAAAGTCGAGTTTAAAAGCCGCGCATAAAGTATTTTTTTCGCCCGATCTCCAGGGTGCTGACGGTCCGGTCGCCGTTTAAATAGAGGTTTAAAACTTCTTTTTTGTCATTGGCGATCTCCCACATGAATCGCTCTTCGTGCATACCAGCTGAGGTGTCTTCTTTCTCATTAATTTTCCGGATAGGGTATTGGTAAGATTTTTTTTCCCGCCCGCCATCATCGGTTGGCACGTGGGAGTGAACGGTGAGGAAGTACTCCCTGACGATTTTAACCTTCACCTCCGGCGCATCCATGGTCGTACTGTCAACTTCCGGCTCTTCGGATTCGTCGCTACTGGTTAGTACTTCCCCGGTGGTTTCCTCTTCTTTATCTTTCTTTTTTTTCTTTACATCCTTTTCTACCACCGTTACTTCTTCCGTAAAAGTAATGTAGGTACTATCGGCCAATTGCAGCCGCTGCTGGATATTTTCGGCCTGGTGTAAAATGAGAAAAGGGTAAATCGTTTTTCCCCAAATAGAGTCCTTGTCTGGAATAACCAACTCGCCCCGGTCCGTAAAAAAATCTTTTTCTTCGTTATTGACATTGCCAGGTATGGGGGGCAGGTAAAAAATGATTTCTTTATCGTTGGCGGAACGCTTGAAAATTAACATTTCCACCATGCCGTATTTATTTTGGATTACTTTTAAATGACCCTGCAAACGGGCGTTGCGGGCATTCATGAGGAATACCTTAAAGCCGTACTCCTGCGGCTGCATATTATTGATGTTGTAAACACCTTCGATTCCTTCTCCTTTGATATACAGGTTGTTGGCTGTAACACCGAAAGAATACTCTCCGGGGCCCAGGGTCCGTTTTTCACCTTCCGGGATTTCCATTAAACCTGGTTTAAAATCATACCCGATCATATCGGCAGGCTCGAAAAACCGGCGGTCGCTGATGTAGGTGTAATGCTGTGCCTGCAGGTAACCGGCAAAGGCGATGAGAAAGAGAAGGCTGTTCAATTTCATGATAAATATATTTTTAAACAATGGTTTAAGAGCGGTTGGTAAAAAGTGTCATTTCTCCGGGAAATGGAAGCCACAATATTAAAGGAATTCGGGGCTGTTCGGCACCCGCGAGAAAGCCTTTTTTCCCTCCGGTTGAGACGAAAAGTTGAAAAGGCCTGCCAACAGTAACTATGATTAACTACCGTGTAATTTAAATTTTCTTTAATTTTTCTTGCATGCAAGTGGGCCGGAGGATTCTTCTCGCTTTGAGGCATCAGACTGCTCCGCATTTTTTAAACTAACTTAAATTACACGGTATTAACGACCTTTCTCCTCTCTTTTTTCCTTCAACCGGTACGGGCTTTCCAGCTTTCGGAATGACTATTCTGACTCTCCCCGCACAGTCGTTTTGTTTGTAAAATACAACTTTACCTTTGCGGATAAATACCGCCACTGTCGCTGGTTTTCGGCTCGGCTCATTGTAGTTTTACGCTTTTACGCTTTTAAGTTTTACATTACCTTCTATGCGCTACTTCACCGAACTGGCCTACAACGGCACCCGCTACCACGGCTGGCAAAAACAGCCTAACGCTATATCCGTTCAGGAAAAAGTGGAAGAAGCATTTTCCACCATCTTGAACACTAAGATCGAAGTGGTCGGCTGTGGCCGAACGGATACGGGTGTACACGCCAGCCAATATTTTTTGCACTTCGATTTTGATGGGAAAATACCTGACCGCTTCCTCAATCGCATCAACTTGTTTTTGCCAAAGGACATAGCCATCCGCCGCATTTTTGAGGTGGGAGAAAAATGCCACGCTCGTTTTGATGCCATAAAAAGAAGTTACGAATACCACATCGTTTTTGAAAAATCACCTTTTGCAACCGAGACGGCCTGGCACTACCATGCAGCCCAAAAATTGGATTTAGAAAAGCTGAACAAAGCGGCAGGTCTGTTGCTGAAATACCGGGCGTTCTTTCCCTTCTGCAAAACCCATCACGATGCTCAGACAATGGAGTGCGACCTCCAGCGGAGCGAATGGATCAGGGATGATAAAAACGGGCGGCTGGTTTTTCATATTTCTGCCAACCGTTTTCTGCGGGGTATGGTGCGGCTTATCGTTGGTATGTGCATCAATGTGGCATTGGGGAAACTGGCCTTAGATGATGTGAAAGAGGCGATGGACAAACAGGTTATCCTCGAAAAGAGCTGGAGTGTGCCGCCGGAGGGGCTCTTCTTGTCGGAGGTAAAATATGATGAGAAATAGCAAGCCGGCCTGATTCAGAAATTCCGCAATCGTGTTTTTTGGGAGTGTCAGGAAGGTGTTTGGTTTTTATTTATACTTTAATGAAAAAATATATTTATTAATTTTTTTATTTCAAGCCCCTGTTTCGCTGGTTCTCTCTCCTTTGTTTTTTTCTTTCTGAAAAATGAGCGGTAAACGGCTCTTTGTCTTCACCTCATTCTTCTGTGATGGTGGAAAATAGAATTGATGTATTTTGATTAAATTTCATAAATCAAACATTACCAGTATTTTACAAGAAATCTGTTTTGCTTTTTTCCTAAAATAAAAAAAGCCCGACTGGAGCTACCAGTCGGGCTAAAAATTGTATCCTTGACGAATCTTACACGTTCAAGGATGCCTCCTATTTCCTAATATTAAGATTTTCCAAATATCTTGCCAACTCTCGTTCGTCATATATCAAAACTTCTCTAGGTTTACTGCCGGCGGCAGGGCCCACTACACCGATGGCTTCCAGCTGGTCCATGATACGTCCGGCGCGGTTGTAGCCGAGCTTCAATCGGCGCTGGATCATAGACGTAGAGCCATGTTGGCTTTGGATAATCAATTTGGCGGCATCTTCGAGCATATCGTCCACATCGGCGGGATCAAATGCGCCGGGTTGTTTGTCTTCGTCGTCATCTCCGTGGTATTCTGGTAGGAAATGGGGTTCCGGATAACCTTGCTGGTCGCTGATAAATTTAATTACCCGCTCTACTTCCGGTGTGTCGAGGAAAGCACACTGCAAGCGGATCATGTCGCCACCAACCGATAGTAGCATATCCCCGCGACCAACTAATTGCTCGGCTCCACTGGCATCGAGGATCGTCCGCGAATCGACTTTTGCCGACACTTTGAAGGCGATACGGGCCGGGAAGTTGGCCTTGATAACCCCCGTGATGATGTTTACGGAAGGTCGCTGCGTGGCAATGATGAGGTGAATACCTACTGCCCGTGCCAATTGCGCCAGGCGTCCGATGGGCAATTCGATTTCTTTACCCGCCGTCATGATCAGGTCGGCAAACTCATCGATCACCAGCACGATGAACGGCATAAAGTCGTGACCGTTGTTGGGGTTCAGTTGGCGGGCGATGAATTTCTCGTTATACTCGTTGAGGTGACGCACTTTGGCTTTTTTCAACAGGTTGTAACGTGTTTCCATTTCTATGACCAACGAGTTCAGGATGTGGACGACCCGGTTGGTTTCCGTTGTGATGGGTTCCGCCTGTTCGGGCATCAAAGCCAAAAAGTGCTTCATCAACGCCCCGTAGGGAAATAGTTCCACCTTTTTGGGGTCGATCAAAACAAGTTTGACCTGAGAGGGGTGTTTTTTGTAAAGAAGGGAACAGATGATCGCATTGATCCCGACGGATTTTCCTTGCCCGGTGGCTCCGGCCACGAGAAGGTGCGGCATTTTGGCGAGGTCGACTACGAATGGTTCGTTGGAAATGGTTTTGCCCAGTGCGATCGGCAAGTCCATTTTTGATCGTTTAAATTTATCAGACATCAACACCTCTTTCAGCGAAACCGTCTGCTTGTTTTTATTTGGCACCTCAATACCAATGGTACCACGCCCGGGGATCGGGGCAATGATCCGGATACCCAGGGCGGACAGGCTGAGAGCGATGTCATCTTCCAGGTTTTTGATGCGGGAAATACGTACCCCCGGCGCCGGAATGATTTCGTAGAGGGTTACTGTCGGGCCGATGGTTGCCCGTATTTTGATGATCTCAATTTTGTAATTGAGCAGGGTCTGAACGATCTGATCTTTATTTTCTTCCAGCTCTGCCCGGTCGATCTCTACTTTCGAATCGGCGTAATCGTTGAGGAGCGACGTGACAGGGTATTCGTAGGAAGACAACTCTAAAGTGGGGTCGTAAGGTTCGCTGAAATTTTTGTTTCCCCGGGCTGCTTCGATTTCGGGAAACAAGGAAGCTTGTGGTGCCGGCTCGGGTACCGATTCGTTTATTTCCAGTGTATCCGTTGGTTTGGGTTCTTCAATCTCAAAATCAGAGTCGCCGGGGCGCAGTGTTTTGGGTTTGTCTTCTTTTTCTTTAGCATCCACGCTGAAGTCAACCGGTTCGCCTGTTTCCACCGTTTCGGCTGGCCGGGCAATGGGCGTCAGGGGAGGAATTTTACTTTTGGGCTTGACCGTTTCCACCGTTCCGACATTGGAAGCTGTTGGTTTGCGGCGAGTGGTATAACGGCGGTTAAAGATGTCGTTGAACCATAATTTCGTTTCATAAATGGCTTTTTCCAGGGTCAGTTCATTGAAATTGGGATTAACGATCCAGATGATGATGCCGGCAAAAACCGAGACAAACAGTAGAGCCGCCCCGATATGCCCCACGAAGCCGGTGATCCAGGAACTGATGGCCTCACCAAAAGCGCCGCCCCAGGGGAATTCTGCATCGCCAAAAATGAACTCCAGGAATACGGCCAGGAAAATCATCAATACGAAAGAAGTCAGCAACAATTGACGGTGAGCCCGCAAAGGATGTCTTTTGAGCTTTGACCAGCCCAACACCCCGATACAATAAGCCACGATAAATGACGGAAGCCCGAAGAGCCAGTAAAAAAAAGAGTTGGAAACCCAGGCTCCCAAACGCCCCAGCAAATTGGCCGCCTCAAAATCGCCGGTAAACAGATCGAGGAATCTTCGTTCGTTGACTTCGCTCGCATCAATTCCCCAGGTGAAGAGGTAGGAAGCAAATGCAACAAACAGATAGATGGCTAATAGCAATAACATGACCCCAAAGAGTTTTGGGATGCGCTCGTCTTTATTCCAGTCGAGGGATAGTTGATTTGAATTCTTTTTTTTCTTCGCCATGCGCAGACCACTGGGGGTTTATCTTTCAGCCATCATCACTTGCGGACCTGATCGGGAATGGTGATAAGTTGTGGAGTGCTGACCGCAGAACCTATGCTCGTTGTCCGCTTTACATGCACCTGCCATCAACCGTTTACCAGATGTTTACTTAGTTTAAGCCTTTGGGGGCAAAGGTAATTATTCAGAGCGGGAAATTGGAATTTTGGCCGGAAGGCATTCTTTCCTTCTATGACTCGTCAGGCAGTACTCTGTATTGTTTACAGAGAAAACACATTTACCGGCATTAGGGCCAGGGTATCCAAATAGCCGCTTTAATCCTTGTTGTACCAAATGACAGCTTCTGAAAAGAGGACGTGTAATAAGCGGTGTGCAGACGCAATGCTGCCGGGGGCATCAGAGACTGTCTCTTACCATTAGTACACCCGACCACAAAAACTCTTTTTCAACCCTGTAACGCGAATTGATCCTTTTTTCTTCACCGGGGTTGATATAGTAATAGTCGTAGTAAACGTCGTCCCGGTATTCTTTTTCGTAATTCAAAGTTTCCGTAAAATGATAAGGTGTGTTTTCATAATAAAACCTGGTCGTTGGGTGAAAGAC